>JAGUYW010000050.1 GCA_020061105.1 Anaerolineales bacterium
AGCAGCGGCAAAATCATGCCGGGCAGCAGGTAGTTGGATTTGCGCACATAGACATAGTGGCTGAGAATGCCCGAACGCCGGAAATCCCGGTAGTAGGTATCGTCGTCCTGGATCGAGTAAAACACGACCGGGAAGCGCGGAAATTCGCGCCGGATAGCGACCGCAGTTTGGATGCCGTTTAACTCACCCGCCAACTGCACATCCATCAAGATCACCTGGGTCTGAGGCGGAGATGACAGCAGCATCCACTCCAGGGCTTGCTCGCCGCTGGCGCAGTCAAAGTCGACCTGCGCCTGGGAAGTGGCTTGCAGACCGCTCTTCATGGCGCTGCGCAAACGCTCATTATCTTCGACCAATAATAGTTTCAACACAGCGATAGGATAAATGATCACAGGCAGAACGTCAAGCACTTGAGTGCTGGGAATATTTCACTCAGATGGTTGTGAGGCCATTGCGAATCTTTTACACTGTAGAGTAGATCGATCGAGAAGTTGCGGTTTTGACGTGGTTAAAGAAAGGAATTTGGTCATGAAAATAGAACTCATCGTTGTTTATGTCCCGCGCTACACCCATGGGCATGAGATCGACTTTGTCCCGCCCATCACCGGCATCCACCTGGCGGCCCTGACGCCAACCTGCCATTCCGTGCGGGTGATCCACCAGCAGGTGGACCCCATTCCCTATGAAAGCGACGCCGACCTGATCGCCCTGTCATTTTTTACAGGCTTCGCCCCTGAAGCGTATCGCCTGGCGATGCATTTCAAGCAGCGTGGCAAAATTGTCGTCGCTGGCGGGCCGCATGTGACATTTTGGCCGGAAGAAGCGCTGCGCTATTGCGACTCGGTCGTGCTGGGCGAGGCTGAGTCGATTTGGGCGACGTTGTTGGAAGATGCCCAGAACGGAGCGCTGAAAAAAACCTATATCGGCCAACCGCTTCCGTTAGATAATCTTCCCATGCCGCGCTATGATTTGCTATCCAAAAATTTCTTCGTTCGTAGAGTGGTGCAGGCTACCCGCGGCTGCCCCTTCCTGTGCTCATTTTGTTCTGTGCCCTCGATTAACCCGGGCTTTCGCACCCGCCCGTTGCAAGATGTGTTGCGCGAGATCCAATTTGATGATTTCCCGCACTGGTGGCAGCGCAAAATCGTGTGGTTCTGGGACGATAACCTGACCGCCAACCGCCGCTATATCAAAGAATTGTTGAGCGCAATGATCCCGCTCAAGAAATGGTGGTTAACGCAAGCCAGCATGGATATTGCCAGGGATGAAGAACTGCTCGACTTAATGCAGCAATCTGGTTGTATTGGAGTTTTCCTGGGCATCGAGAGCTTTGGCGAGCAATCGCTCAAATCTGCCAACAAAGCCCACAACAAGATTGGCGACTATAAGCAATGCATCGAAAAATTGCATGCCCGCGGCATTGCGGTGATGGCGGGCTTGATTGCCGGATTCGATGGGGATACCCCTCAGAGCATTGTGTCCATGGCTGACCAGCTAGTCGAAATCGGTGTCGATGTGCCTTTTCTGAGCATTCTCACGCCCTTCAAAGGCGCCGCAGCCTATAACGATTTCGAACGCCAGGGGCGCCTGATCGAAGGGCGCGGCTGGCAGTTCTTTAATGGTTACAACGTGGCTTTTCATCCGCAGGGCATGAGCGCTGAGCAGTTATTGCAAGCCCATCGACAGTTGTGGGTGAAGGCTTTCTCGCCGTTGCATGTCGCCAGGCGCCTGCTTCGTTCAGGATGGCGGCTGCGACTCGGGGCGGCGCTGCTGTCGTTGGCGATGAACGGTTTTTATGGCTTAAAAGCCTGGCGGGGTAATTTGCCCGTCGATATGGCCTTGCGGGATGATACAATCGCCGCATGCGAGTGCTCTTTGTCGTCGACGGTCGTTCGCCCACTGCCCTGAATTGGATCAGCTATTTTCTGGATGGCGAGCACGAAGTACATTTGGTTTCTACCTTCGCCTGCACCCCGGATGAACGTTGGGCCTCCTTTCACCTGGCGCCGGTGGCTTTTAGCCAGTTCAAAGCCGCCCCAAAGCCAACCGGCGATAAAATCGACCCTGGCTTGAGGCGAGCCTTGCAAACGGCTCCCGGAAAAACAGGCACAAAATTGCCTGCTATCCTGCAGACGCGTGGTCGCACCCTGGTGCGCCAGTGGTTGGGTCCGCTCACTTTACCCGGCGCAGCGCGGCGCTTGCGCCGGATCATTGCAGAAGTACAGCCAGATCTGGTGCACGCCATGCGCATCCCCTATGAAGGTATGTTGGCAGCTTTAGCAGACCCCTCAATGCCTGTACTGGTCTCGGTCTGGGGCAATGATTTCACCTTACACGCCCGCGCAACGTCTTGGGTGGCGGCCTACACCCGCCGTACTCTGCGGAGGGTGGACGCGCTGCATGCTGATTGCCAGCGTGATGTGCGCCTGGCGCGCCAGTGGGGGTTGCCCGTCGAGCGCCCAGCCATTGTCTTGCCCGGTGGCGGCGGAATCCAACTGGAGCAGTTTTACCCGCCAGAACATAACTCAGTCCAACAGCCGGTGGTAATCAACCCGCGCGGCATCCGGGCTTACGTGCGCAACGATACCTTTTTTGCCGCTATCCCCCTGGTGCTCCAACAGCGCCCCGATACCCGCTTCATCTGCCCGTCTATGGCAGGGGAGGCGCAGGCCGAGCGTTGGCTGTCGGAGAGTGGATGCGCAGCCCAGGTGCGTTTGCTACCGCGCCTGCCGCGCTCGCACATGGCGGATTATTTCCGCCAGGCGCAGGTGGTCGTCTCGCCCAGCACCCATGATGGCACGCCCAACACCGTGCTGGAGGCGCTGGCTTGCGGCTGTTTTCCGGTTGTGGGGGATATCGAATCGTTGCGAGAGTGGATTGTTCCCGGGCAGAATGGATTTTTGATTGATCCCGCAGATCCGCAGGCCCTGGCGCAAGCTATTCTCACTGCGCTAGGCGACGAGCCGCTGCGGCAGCGCGCCAAGGCTGAGAATCTCCGCCAGGTGGCTGAACGCGCTGAATATTTAGCCTGCATGCAGCAGGCCGAACGTTTTTATTCCAGTTTAATCCGTTAATCCGGTCAAGCCGCTTTCTTGGAGGCGGTTTCTGCTTCTTCTTCCGAAGGGGCATCCAGGTCTCGCAAGCGTTGTTCAATGGCGCTTTTGAGTTCTTGAATGGCAGCCACAATTGGTTTCGTGGCAAGCTCCGGGTTGAGCGTGAATGGCACGCCGCGGTTGATCGAGATAATGGTCGTCCCCAGGTCGCGTGGCAGGGTGGCGGCGATTTTGGTCTTCAAAACCTGAGCAATTTTTGCGTCTGGCACTCCTGCTTTGCTATCATAGGCGTTGATCACCAAAAGGCTGCGCGCCGGGTCGACGTTCAAAGCTGGCGCCAGGTCGAGAAACTTGCGCATCCTTGCAATCGTTGGAATATCCTGCAATCCGACCAGGACATCCACATCGCTGCAATCCAGCGCCGCCAGAGTGGTATCGGTCAGGCGGTGGGTGGTATCGACAATCACGTACGGGTACATCGTGCTCAGGCGGCGCAAAATGGCGGAAAATTGCAGCGAATTGATCTGCTCGGCCTGCTCGGGGCGCGGGGCGATCAGCATGTGTACGCCGCTGCTGTGGCGCGCCAGCATCTGCTCAACCACTTCCAGCTCGAGTTCATCATTGGCCTGCATAGCCAAATCGAAGATCGTAAACTGGCTTTGCAGATTGTACAGCACGGCAATATCGCCAAATTGCAGGCTGCCATCTACAATCACCACCGGCGTTTCAGGAGAGTGCATGACAGCAGCCAGGTTGGCAGCTAGGGTGGTGCAGCCAGCGCCGCCGCGCGGGCTGTAAACCGTGATGATTTTTCCTTGAACCAGGGCGCGTTGGGCTTCCTTCTTCTTCTCCAGGGCTTCGCGCGCTGCCTGCGCCTCCATGCTGTGTTGGCTGGCGCGGGTGATGGCTAACACCAGGTCATCGATCATGGGCGGCTTGGCCAAGAAATCGCGCGCCCCGGCCATCATGGCTTTGCGCATGTAATCGACATCATCCTGCACTGTCAGGATAATGATCTCGATCCAGGGCGCTTTCTGCTTGATGACAGCGGTGGCGGCAATTCCATCCAGGCTGCCGGGCATGTTGACATCCATGATGATCACATCCGGCAGTAACTCCAGCGCCATCTTGACGCCTTCATCGCCGGTTTTAGCGGTGCCGATCACCTCACACTTTTCGTGGAAGCGCAAGGCGCGGATGATACTTTGGCGGGTTTGGGGGATATCGTCGACCACCAACAGTCGGATTTTTCTGCTGCCGTGGGGTGAGATCTGCGGCGCCGGTCGGGTGGGTAGGATTTCCTGGGCGTAGGTAGGAGCGCTTGGTGGGGCGGCGGTTGGCGCGGGCTGGGCGACAGAAGCGCCCCCTGCTCGCGCATCGCTGGACGGCGCTGCCGCCGGGTGGCCGGTTGCCTGGCTCATCTCAGATGGCGCTGTCGCCGCGGCCGCTTCTTTGGGCGGCGCAGGCTGCGACGCAGCAATTTCGCTCACCGCCTCTTCAGCGCTGCGCCCCATATCTGGCTTGCTCTTGGGTTTCCGCCGAAACAGGTTGAGCAGCCGGGTGAAAAACGAGGGTTTCTTCTGTGAGCTCACGTATGAATTGCCTGGCCTGCAGCGGCGTGTGCGGCCTCCATAAGCGTTTCGCTGAGTGTTGGGTGGGCATGGACGTTGCGGGCAATCTCGTGAGCGGTCAATTCCATCATCTGCGCCAGGGTAAGCTCAGGCAGCAGTTCGGTTACTTCGGGTCCGATCAGGTGGGCGCCAAGGATTTCACCATATTTCTCGTCCGTAATCAACTTGACCCAGCCAGTCGATTCACCTAAACCAAGCGCTTTGCCATTCGCCTGGTAGGGGAAACGCCCAACCTTGACTTCGTAGCCGCGTTCTTTCGCTTGCGCTTCGGTCAGCCCAAAAGAGGCGACTTGTGGCTGGCAGTAAGTGGCGCGCGGCATCATCTCGTAATCCAGGGTGACAGTCTCGACGCCGGCGATATGCTCTGCGCACACAATCCCTTGCGCCGAACCGACGTGCGCCAGCATCAGCTTGGCAGTCACATCGCCAATCGCCCAGATGCCGGCTACGTTGGTGGCCATGCGTTCGTCGATCTGCACGGCGCCGCGCTCGTCCAGCGCCACGCCAACTTCTTCCAACCCCAGGTTGCCTCCGTTGGGACGGAAGCCAATCGCCACCATGGCTTGCTCGGCCTCCAGGGTTTGTTCGCCCTTTTCACCGCTCACCACCACCTGGGCGCCGTTTTCGGTGGCCTGGATGGACTGCACCTTATGACCGGTCAGCACATTGATCTTCCGTTTGCTGAAGGCTTTGGCCAGTTCGGCGCTGACTTCCTCATCTTCCAACGGCAGCAGGCGCGGCAGCATTTCAACCAGGGTTACTTGCACGCCATAGGCGTTCCAGATGGTGGCAAACTCAGCCCCGATTGCACCGGCGCCGATGATAATCACCGACTTGGGCAGCTTTTCTTGCACGATGGCTTCCAAATAGGTGACGATCTTTTCACCATCGATCTTCCATCCAGACGGGACGGCTACGCTGGCGCCGGTGGCGATCACGATATGCTTTCCCTTCAGCGAGGTAATTTTGCCGTCTTCGCCGGTTACTTCCACCTGGTCGCGTCCGGTCAAGCGGGCGGAACCCATCTGCACATCGATCTTGTTTTTACGCATCAGAAAACCCACGCCCTTAGTCAGGCGGTCGGATACCTGGCGGCTGCGCTTCACAGCCACGCTGAAATCCAGGGTCAGGTTTTCAAAGGCAAATCCAAATTCTTTGCCGCGCTCTCGTAAAATGTGAGCAACCTCAGCGTTTTTGAGCAGCGCTTTGGAGGGGATACAGCCGACGTTCAAACATACTCCCCCTAACCATTGTTTATCGACAATGGCGGTTTTTAAGCCTAATTGGGCGGTTCGGATGGCACATACATACCCCGCGGGTCCCGCGCCAATGACAACAACATCATAATCACTCATGATACTCTCCAGGTGCGATTGGAATCAAAATACAATTTTTATTATAATGGGCGACGGGGTGCGGGTCAAGTGAGCGATTTGGAGGAGCATTCGCCTTTGAATCTCCCACCGGCGAATGTCTCCCCATTGCAAACGGATGATTAAACGGGCAGCGCTTCGGAAGTCGAGCGACCCGGGCGGTAGTTGAATTCTTCGGATAACAGGTTACGGATGTGACCGAAGATAATATTGAGCGGCAGTCGCCGGGCGCAGGCCTGCTCACACATCCCGCAGCCGGCGCACGATACCAGCCAGCGGGTGATGTCCTCTGCTCGATAGCGCTGGTCGGCGTCTCGCTTGGGATATTCCACCTCGCAGATCGGGCAGACATTCATGCAGGTCTGGCAATCACCGCACTCTTGCAAGGTGTCGATCAGCGCTTCGATATCCTTGGGAAGAAATTCTGCCAGGTGCTGGCTGATGCGCGCCATGGTGTTTTGATGGCGTTCAGCCATGCGAGCCACCACGCGCTCGTGTTGGCCGATCAAATCGCTGGAAGCCGGCCCGTCGGTGATTTTTTCCAGTTGAAAGCGCGCCGCCTCCTGGGCGTCCCTGGCCTGCACCAAAAGGCTTTGCCGGACGGGCAAACCCAGGACGTTGATGTTGATCTGTGCGCTGCGCGCTGCCGGCGAGGAGCAGGTCTGGCAAGCTGAACGGTAACGATAATCGGCAATCCCACCCTGGCGAGCAAATTGCAAGGACTCTTGCCCCAAGTTGCTGCCTTTACGGGCAGCGCGCCATTCGTATTCGTCGGCTGGCACCGTCCCCAGGCAATCGACGCAGATAGTCACGAAATTGTCTATCTGAAAGCCGTTATGTTTGACCATCTCCACCAGCGCCCGCATCTCGCACGGGCGCAACACTGCGCCCAGGCGCGCTTGCGGGTGTTGGCGCATCAATTCCGGCGCCATGCGGGCGGCGTTGATTGTCATCAGGGGTTTGAAGGGATTGAAGTTTTCCAACTCGCCTGGGTCCTTCACCAGGCGCGGTTTAGCCAGTGGGTTTTGATCGCCATTGGTGGTCACCAGCATTCCATCCAGCCCGGAAAGCTTCCAGACATCCTGCACCAGCTCGCGCACGGTTTCAATTGGGTTGCCGTGAGTTTGGATCATCCATTGCGTTTCCATCTCAACCTCCTACGACTAAGAAATTTGTTTTTCGATAATCTCGGCAATATCAAGCACCTGTATTTTGTCACCCAAACCTTTTGAACGAATGGCGTCATCAAACATGATCAGGCAGTACGGGCAGGCGGTGGCGACTACATCGCTGTGCGCTTGCAAGGCGTCATCTAAACGGCGGTGGTTGATGCGAGTGTTGGCATCGGTTTCCATCCACATCTGCCCGCCGCCTCCGCCGCAGCAGAAGCTGTTGCAGCTGTTACGGGCGAGTTCGGCCGTCTTGACGTGTGCTTCTTTCAACAATTGGCGCGGCGCTGAGTAGATCTGGTTGTAGCGTCCCAGGTAGCAGGAGTCGTGGTAAGTCACCAGGCCATGATCGCCATTGGCAGAAGGGGATGGTTGCAGCGCGCCGTTGGGTTGTAATTCTGCCAGGTATTCGGTGTAGTGCTGCACTTTGAAGTTGCCGCCGAATTGGGGATATTCGTTTTTCAAGGTGTTGAAGCAGTGCGGGCATTGTGTAACAATGCGATTAAATTTAACTTTGTTGAAATTTTCGATATTTTGCTCGGCAAACACCTGGAACAGATATTCGTTCCCCAGCCGGCGAGCGGTCTCGCCGCAGCAGGTTTCATCCAAGCCTAAGACTCCGTAATCGACGCCGGCTTTTTCGAGCAGGTGGGCAAACGAGCGCGCCACTTTCTTGTTGCGCTCGTCATAAGCGAAGGCGCACCCCAGGAAGAGCAGGACGTCGGTTTCATCGCCCGGCGCCAGCTCGCGCACTTGCAGGCCCTCGCTCCAGTTCATGCGATCCTCCGCCGGCATTCCCCATGGGTTGCCCTGGCGCTCGAAGTTGCGCAGGGTGTCGGCGACCGATTTTGGAATCTGCCCGGTGGTCAACGACTGGTAGCGCCGCAGGTCGACCACTTCATCAGGCGGGCGCACGAATACCGGGCACACCTCCAGGCAGGCGCCGCAGGTGGTGCAATACCAGGCGGTTTCGGGTGACAGGCTGTTGAGTACTTCGCTTGAGGCCTCGTTGCCGCGCGCCGCCCCCAGGCTGTTGACCGTGACCGTGCGCAGCGCTTGCACCAGATCGCGCGGCGAATAGGGCATGCCGCTGAAGGAAGCTGGGCAGACTTCTTCGCAGCGCCCGCAGCGCACACAGGCGTCGAACGAAAGTAGCTGCTGGCGGGTGAATTCATCCACCTTGCCGACCCCCAGTGTTTCCGCCTCATCGATGTTTTCAATCTTAACAATCTCACCCATCTTGCGGCGCGGGTGAAAGATCACATTCAACGGGGCAGTCACCAGGTGGCGCAGTTTGGTAAAGGGGATGCTGGCGACGAAGGTCAGCGCCAGGGCGGCGTGCGCCCAAAACATGCCGTCGTGCAGCGTAGCAGCGGTTTCAGGGCGCATTCCCAGCGCCCCCAACAGATTGGCCAGGGCGTTGCCGACCGGCGACCAGGCCGCCCAGGAAGGCGCGGAAGCCAGCAAGCGCAAGCTCTCGGTGGTAAAACCGAAGATCGGGATCATCGCCAGCATGATCAGGGCGTAGGTATCGTCCCAACGCGTTTCGAGCGTCTTGGGTTTCAGCGCAAAACGCCGGAAGAGCGCCATCCCGACGCCCAACAGGATTGCTACGCCGGCCAGGTCCATGATCAATTCATAGGCCAGGTAAGCGCTGTCGCGGGGAAAGGTCAATTCCACAAAGGGCACGAACAACACCATTTGCATCAAGTTGATGGCCGTGCCGATCACCTGGATCGTCACGCCCCAAAAGAGCAAGGCGTGCATCAGGCCGGGATAAGCCTTGCGGAGTATGCGGATCTGCCCGATGGCGTGCACGAAAAAGTCGCCGATAAAGGGCAGGCTGCGCCGGATGGCCTGGCCGGCTTGCGCCAGGCGAGTGGAGACGGTGTTTTGTGAAGTGGTTGGTATGGCGCTCATCCTTGACCTCCAACGTAGATTTTACCGTCCACAACCTGCACGTTGAGTTGCATCAAGGGTGTTGGCGGCGGACCATGTAGGACATGCCCATCGAGCGGGTCAAAATAACCCTCGTGGCACGGGCACACGATCTGCTCCAGGTCGGGGTCCCATTTGCAAATGCAAGCGAAATGGGTGCACACGGCTGAGAAGGCGCGCAGCCCTTCTTCGGTGTGGATCACCAGCGCCGGGTAGCGCCCAAAGGCCACCGTGCGGCTATCGCCAGGCCCCAGTTCTTCTTGCCCGGCGACCAGTACCGGATCGGATGGCATTTCCTCCAGCTTGGCCGGGAAAAAGTAGCTCACAATCGGCGTAAAAAGAGCGGCTACCCCGGTGAGGGCCAGCCCTTGTTGCACCAGCTTGATAAAATCGCGGCGGGTAATGTCTTGCATGGTTAGCTCACCTCTCCCCAGATCGTCAATGCGATCAGGATCACAAGACCGACGGTTACCACAATGAAGCGTATCCGTTGCACACGCTTGGAAGTTTCCGGTTTGCGGTCAAAAAAGGGCCAGAACATCACGATCACCAAAAACACCATCGGGATGATCACCCCAGCGGTCTTGGAGACGAATTTGAGAATCTGGTACAAGGCCAGAAAGTACCATTCCGGCTTGACATGTAAGGGGGTGTTTAGCGGGTCGGCAGGCTCGCCCAGCCCGACCGGCGAGAACAGACCGATCACGCCGATGGCAACTACTACTGCCAGGACGCCCAGCACGACCTTGAATTCGGTGCGCACATGATCGGGATAGAAGGGAATGCTCTCTTCGTTGAGGGTTTTATCAGTCATGGTGTCCTCCATACTCCTAAAGCGGTCGGGCGATGCCCTGGCGGCGCACCATCAAGAAATGGGCGACCATAAACGCCACAGTCAGCAGGGGCATGGCGATAATATGCAGGGCGTAGAAACGGGTGAGGGTTTGGGCGCTGATATCCCAGCCCACCCGTAAAAAGATCAATGCCAGGTTGCCGATTATCGGGATGGCGCCGGCAATCTCCGAGCCGACCGTTGTAGCCCAAAAAGCACGCTGGTCCCAGGGCAGCAGGTAGCCAGTGAAGCCAAAGACCAGGGTCAGGATGAGCAGGATCATCCCGCTAACCCAGTTCAGTTCTCTTGGCGGTTTGAAAGCGCCCATGATGAACACCCGCAGCATGTGGGCGGTGCACATCAGGATCATGCCATTGGCCGCCCAATGATGGATGGCGCGGATGGCTGCGCCAAAGCGCACCTCGGTTTCGATGTACTGGATGCTGGCGTAAGCGGCTTCTGGCGTGGGTTGGTAATAGAAGGCCAGCATGATGCCGGTGATGCCCTGGATAACGAACAGGAAAGCCGTAATGCCTCCCAGGCAATAAAACCAACGCAGGGCATACTTGGGAACCGGTTTACTGAGCACTTTCGAGAGCGGCTCAGAAACCTGGTAACGCTCATCCACCCATTCTGCGGCGCGCACCGGGATGGGCTTCCAGGGAGTCTTGGTAACCCACACATTAGCGCTGCGCACCACGCCGAAAACAAAGACCAACCCCAGCGAGCCAAACAAAACCCAGCGCGCCAGCGGTGTCCACAAGCCTTTCTCTTCTCCGCTAATGTGGCAGTGCAGGCACGGGTCTTGCTTGGGGGGTGGTGCAGCCAGCTCGGGCGAGTTGAGTGCTATCTCGGCTGGCGCCAGGCTAGCAGCGTCGGCGGCCCGCTCTGGCGCGTTGGCGGCATGGGCAAAGCTGGTGATCAACAACAGCATGCCCAGGGCAATCAGCAGCATAGCCAGGGGGCCTTTCAATTGGCGAAAAATATGGATCATCGGTCACCTCTTCTTTTGGCTAAAGCGAATCAGGGTGCGAGAATTTCTCTATTTTTAGGATACAGGAAACTGCTGCCCTTGTAATCCGCTCGATACCTGATTGGAGTAAGGCCTAGACCCTATTTTTGGCCTACCCAGACCTTATGATTTGAGGCTTTGTGGTTTTGAGATGGCTCGCAGCATGTTATACTGCGACGGATACAATATGGATGCATTGCACCTGCTCTTGGTGCGTTGCATCTGGTTCTGACGCCCGCCATCTGGCTTCGATGCGTTGAACTTGCCCCTGGCGCATGGCACATGGTTTTTGTGCACAGCACCTGCCTCTCATGCAATATGGTTCAATAAGGTGATTTGATATGGAAAACACACAAGGGAAATCCTGGCAGCATTTGCGTTCAGAAGCCGGCCCAGACCTGATCATTTTTCGGGCGCGCTTCGATTGGCTGCAAAATCCTCGCAATGATTCCCAGATGCGCGCCGTGGTGTTGGAATCGGCCGATTGGGTGAATATCGTCGCCCTGACGCCCGAACAGAAAATTGTCCTGGTTAACCAATATCGTTTTGGGATCCGGCAGGCCACGCTCGAAATTCCTGCCGGGTTGGTGGAAGCCGGCGAGCCGCCGCTGCAGGCCGCCCAGCGTGAACTGCGGGAAGAGACAGGCTATACTTCAGAAGAATGGGTCGAACTGGGCTGGGTGCAGGCCAACCCGGCCTTTATGTCCAATCGATGTTTTTTGTGGTTGGCGAAAAACGTTGTGCAGAGCCATGCCACGCAACTGGATGTTGGCGAGGATGTGCGCATCGAAACGTTGCCCTGGGACGATCTGCGCCAGGCCATCCAGGACGGGCGCACGCGCAACCCCTTCACGCTGCTGTCGCTTTCGCAGGTCTTCGATTTACGCGGCGGCCTGGTCAGACCTCGATGATTTTCTTGCGAATGGCGTACTTGATCAACTCGCTGCGGTCGTGCAAATCCAGCTTCGACATCAAACTGGAACGGTGCGCCTGAACGGTTTTGATCGAAATGCACAGGATTTCGGCAATTTGCTTGTTGCTGTAGCCTTCGGCAATCAGCTGCAAGATTTCGCGTTCGCGCGGGCTGAGATTATCGGCCGGCGGCTCGACGTTCAGGTCTCCCCAGCGTAAATAATCTTCAATGATCAGGCGCGTGATAGCCGGGGAGAGCACCGCCTCGCCGCGGTAGATGGCGCGAATTGCTCCGAGCAGGTCTTGAGCGGCGGCGTCCTTGAGAATGTAGCCCATCGCCCCGTTGGCCAGGGCCTGGCGGATATATTCTTCGTTCTCGTGCATGCTCAGGATTAAGATCCGAGTGTTAGGGCAGTCGCGCCGGATCTGGCGCGTCGCCTCCAGCCCATTCAAGCGTGGCATGGCGATATCCAACAGCACCACATCCGGCTTGAGTTCCACTGCCAGCCGCACGGCGCTGTGTCCATCTTCGGCTTCTCCAACCACCTGCATATCGACCTCATCTTGCAGCAAGGAGCGGATGCCATCCCGCACGATGGTATGATCTTCAGCCAACAAGATGCGGATTTTATCCATCAGCGTCCTCGTCTTGAGCGAGCAGCGGGAGGTGGATTTCGATCAAAACGCCCTGGCCGGGTTCGGAAACCAGGTTGAGCCAACCGCCAGCCAGCGAGACGCGCTCGCGCAGCCCGAGCAGCCCCCAATGTTGGCGGTTTGGAGCGTCTGGTTCGCTGGGCAGGATGAAGCCCTGGCCGTCATCCTCCACGCGCAGGTAAACTTCTCCATCCATTTCTTTCAATACGATCTTGGCCTGGCTGGCCTGGGCGTGGCGGGTGATGTTGTTAATGGCTTCCTGGGCGGCTCGAAACAGGGTCACGCTGATCTCGGCTGGCAGCTTGAGCGGCTCTTCGGGGGCCTGAAAGTCGACCCGCACACCGGCCTCTTCCAATCGTGAGCGGGCGTACCAGCGAATTGCCGGCGCCAACCCCAGGTCATCCAGGATTGAAGGCCGTAGCCCGGCGATTTCCTTGCGCAGGTTGTCCAGCGCATGAGCAGCCAGCTGGCGGGTATCTGCGAGCAGCTGGCGTTGTTCGCTGGCTTGCTCGGGAAATTTTTGCTCCAGTCGCTCCAGCTTGAGGATCATCGAAACCAGCGCCTGTCCGGTATCGTCGTGCAGCCATCCAGCAATGCGTTTACGTTCTTCCTCGTGGGCGTTGATGGCGCGCCGGGAAATCACCCGCAGCTGGTTTTGGTTGGCGTCCAGCTGGCTGGCCAGGCCGTGAATGGCGCCGGTTAGTTGGCAGGTATCGGGGTCTGGGTTGCGCAGGATGGGGGGATTATTGGACGGTTTGGCGTTGAAAACTTGCTCGGCGTATTGGCGCGCCTGGTTGAGGGGAGAGAGCGCGGAACGGATAATTAAGGTGTTGACCACAATACTCACAACCACACCACCAGCCACGATCAGCGACAAATAAACCAGCTCGTCACCTTTTTCGGTCAGCGTGCGTGTGACGGCTGTACCCGCCAACGCCCCGGCCGCGATGATCAGCGCGTTGCCGATCGCGATCCGGGCGCAAATTGACAGGCTGGGGAGCAGCTGTCTGAGCTTGCCAATGATCCCCAGGATGGATTCCATTCACACCATTTTATCACACGCCGTATCCCGGCCCGGTCTACCAGTTTTGTAACGTATCGACGATGTGACCCAGGAAATAATCGCCGCTTGCGCCGTCCAGGATGCGATGATCGAAGGTCAGGCCCAGGTAGACCATGGGGCGGATGGCCAGCATGTCGCCGCTTGCATCCGAGATCACCACGGCGCGCTTTTGCAGCACCCCCACCCCCAGGATGCCGCACTGCGGCTGGTTGATGATCGGCGTGGCAAACAACGACTTGCTGGCGCCGTGATTGGTGATCGTAAAGGTGCCGCCTTTGACCTCGTCTGGCTTGAGCTGGCGGGCGCGTGCCCGGTTGGCCAGGTCGTTAATCGTCCGCGCCAGCCCCAGCAGCGACAGGCTGTCGCCGCTTTTGATGACCGGCACAATCAAGCCCGCCTCGCCCAGCGAAGTGGCCATGCCGATGTTGATCTCGCGGTGCAGCACGATGCCTTGCTCGCTCCAGGATGAATTGACGAGCGGATGGGCTTTCAACGCTGCCACCGCCGCTGCAATGAAATAGGCCGTAAAAGTCAGGTGCACACCGTCTTTGGCAAAGACCTCTTTGTTGGCGTTGCGATGGGCGATTACCCGGCTCAGGTCGGCCTCCATGATAGTGGTCACGTGCGGCGAGGTGTGCTTGCTGTGCACCATGTGCTCGGCAATCGAGCGCCGCACTGGCGTGAGTGGCAGGATCTCCCCCGCCGC
>JAGUYW010000080.1 GCA_020061105.1 Anaerolineales bacterium
AGCAACCGGAAGCGTGAACGGGACAACCGCCATCAGCCAGCCAGCACAGGAACGAGCATCCCAAGCACACCGCCAACCGCCAGGTTCCAAATGATTTTATCGACTGGCAATGGCTGCCGGCTGACTACTGCCAGCAAACTGAAGAGAAGAACTGCCCCAATGGCCAGGTATTGGAAGCGCGGCATTCCCAGCCAGCCGTAAACCAAACCGGACAGCGCCCCAAAAACGAATGCCATGCCAATAAAACCAGCCAGGATGATCCAAAACAGGCTGCTTTCAGAAACCTTAGCCATGCTTTCATCCTGCCCCTGAAAAAAAGCTGCCAAAGCCCTGCCACGCGCCAGCGTGTAAAGCGCCAGAATGATAGCCAAAGGGACGGCTGCAACCAGGCCAGCCAGCAACGGACTTTCCATGTTATGCTCCTTTGATTGTGACACTTATTTCAAGTAATCACGCCAAATAAACGGTACATACTCTCTTTGAGCGTGTGCGTCGGCAGCGCCAACCACTCCTGCCCATACACCAGGTTAAGGCCATTAAACAAACCAAAAAACATCATCGTCAACGCCAAGGGATCCAGGTCAGAGCGAACAACCCCCTCTGCTTGCGCCTGAGTCAGGATCGAGAGCACCGACTGTGTATAACCCAGGCCGATCTGCTCCATATCAAAGCCCAGACGAGTGAAACTATCCTCCTTGCCATGCCCCATCAGCGAGATCAGGATGGCAGTAAATTCGCTGCTGCTGTGAGCATATTCCAGCAGTCCATCCAGCAAGGCATCTAATTTCTGGCGCGCCGGACCATCACCTGAGGCAGCTTGCGCCATCACCGCTCCCATCGAATCGAACGCCTCCGCCAAAACTGCCTTCAACAATTCCTCCTTGCTGGAAAAATACCAGTACACATTGCCCTGGCTCATCCCGGCCTGGCGGGCGATATCCGAAATACGGCAGTTAAAGTAACCCGTTTCGGCGAACAATTTTCGGGCCGCGTTGATCAGCGCAGCCCGGCTGTGGGCGCGCATCTCTTCACTGATTTCCTTGTTGCGAGGGGACATCCTATCCTCCTAAATAACTGAATGATAAGTCAGTGAATCGATTTTATCACTGACTAATTATTCAGTCAATAGCCAGATCACCAAATAGGTGATCCGCTAATGATCAATAAGCGTCGGAGAACCAACGGAGAATTTATATACTAATATTATAGTAGATTCATTGTATATTTCGAGATTATGTACTATAATTTTAGGTGACGCCAGGGTACCGGCGCCATCAGCAACCCAATTTATTTATTGAGAGATGATCCCAATCCAGACCACCTCTCCCAAGGAGGCAAATCATGTTTGATCGGATTTTTCGAGGTAGAGGCAACGCCGGACAAGGCCGTGGACAAGGCGCAGGGCGTGGCGCCGGGCAAGGCCGCGGTGGACAGGGCAGCGGTGGACGCGGCGACGGGGACAAACCCGGTTCTGGGCCGGGCGGCAACTGCGTGTGCCCGCATTGTGGGCATCAAGAACCGCATGTAGCAGGTCAACGCTGTCTCGACCAAACCTGTCCCAAATGCGGCACAAAAATGACGCGCCAATAGGGCAAGCTCATGAAAATACTCCTGACTGCTAGTTCCCCTGACATCCATTCACCGGTCGATCCGCGATTCGGACGCGGCGCCTACCTTTTGGAGGTAGATAGCGAAACGCAAACCTGGCATGCCCATCCTAACCCGGGTGTGAATGCTTCCGGCGGTGCTGGCGCCCAGGCCGCGCAGTTCGTCGCTGCTCAGCAAGCTCAGGCGGTGATTAGCGGCGATTTTGGCCCCAACGCTTTCAACGCCCTACAGGCCGCTGGGATAGCGATGTTTCTGTATGGCGAAACTCGCACCGCCCAAGAAGCCATCGAAAAGTTTCAAGCCGGTTTGCTCGAGCAAGTCGCTGCACCGACCGGACCTGGGCATCACTCACGCAGGTAAATGCAGGTCAATGGATGAAAATCTCCATCGCCAGCGGCAAGGGCGGTACGGGCAAAACCATGGTGGCCACCGGACTGGCGCTCAGCCTGGCGGCGCGCACGCCCGAACAACCGCCCTTGCTGGTGGATTGCGATGTTGAAGCGCCGAACGCCCACCTTTTCCTGCATCCAAAACTGACCGAAAAACAGGACGTGGCTTTACTCATCCCCGCGGTAGATGATGCAAAATGCACATCCTGCGGCGAATGCGCAAAAGTATGCCAGTTTCACGCCATCGTCGTGTTGGGCAAGAAAACGCTGGTTTTTCCACAACTGTGCCATGGCTGTGGTAGCTGCACATTGGTATGCCCCGAGGCAGCCATCCACGAAATCCCTGATAAGATGGGAGTGCTCGAGCGCGGTCCTTCTGAAACTGGCGTCTGGTTTGCCCACGGCGTGCTGGATATCGGCGAGCCGATGGCTGTACCGGTCATTCGCCAACTCAAGAAATGGGTTCAGCCATCGCCTGGGCAGGTTGCTCTGTATGATTGTCCGCCCGGCACCTCCTGCCCGGTCGTCGAGAGCGTCCGTGGCAGCGATTATCTTCTTCTGGTGACCGAGCCGACACCGTTCGGCTTGCATGATTTACGCCTGGCAGTCCAGGTTGCCATCGAGTTGGGCATACCGTGTGGGGTGATCGTCAATCGGTTCCACAGTCCTTATCCACCGTTGGAGGAATATTGCGCAGAAAAGAACCTGCCGGTTTGGCTGCGCATCCCCTTCGACCGCGCCATTGCAGAAAGTCTGGCGCAGGGAAAAACACTGATTGAGGTTGACCCCCATTATTCTGAGCTTTTTTGCCAGGTCTTCGAGGGTATAACCGCCTATCTTTCCAACCCCACGAAAGAATGAATCTGAAACAGTACGGCGATGCTTATCGCGCATATTTAGAGCTTACACCACGCTATTTTGTGTTTTTCTAACCGGGAGAAGCGATAACCGATGAAGCAACTTGTCATTCTGAGCGGTAAGGGCGGCGCTGGCAAGACCTGCCTGGCGGCTGCCTTTGCCCACCTGGCGCACGACGGACCCTCTGCGATCAAAGCCGTCCTGGCTGACGCCGATGTGGATGCTGCAAACCTTGAGCTGGTTCTGCGCCCAGAACGGCTGGAAGAACACGCCTTTACCGGCGGCTCAGTGGCGGTGATCGATCCGCAGCTTTGCCAGGGGTGCGAAATCTGCCAGCAAGTGTGCCGTTTTGACGCGGTGCGCTCGCCATCGATTGAAGCACGGCAGCTCACATACTCAATCGACCCGATCGCTTGTGACGGCTGCGCCGCCTGTGTATTTCAATGCCCTGAACAGGCCATTCACATGCAACCCCAGATCGCCGGTCGCTGGTACCATTCACAAAGCCGCTATGGACCGCTAATCCACGCCGACTTATTTCCAGCGCAGGAAAACTCTGGCAAGCTGGTGACGCTTGTTAAGCAAAACGCCCGCCTGCTGGCGATGGATACCGGCTGCCAGGTGGTGATTGTGGACGGTCCGCCAGGAATCGGCTGCCCGGTGATTGCGGCGGCATCCGGGGCGCACCTGGCTTTGGTCGTCGCTGAACCCTCGGCTGCCGGCATCCACGATCTGCAGCGTGCACTCCAAACCACCGCTCATTTCCGAATCCCCTCCATTGTTGTTATCAATAAAGCCGATATCTACCCGCCCGGCGCCGCACAGCTCGAAGCCACTTGCGCTGACCTGGGCATTGAGGTAATTGGGTGCATTCCCTTTGACCCCGCCATCGAAACTGCCATGCTGAATGGCGAGCCGGTTACGCAATCGCAGCCGGACGCGCCAGCCAGCCTGGCAATTATTGCCATCTGGCAAACGCTCGCCTCCCGGTTGAATTAAAGCGAAGGCAACCATGATTGATCCCGAAATCGTGCGCCAGGCGATCATCGAGCGCCTCAAACAAGTCATCGACCCTGAAACCGGTGTAGATATTATCCGCATGCGCCTGATCGAAGATCTCAACGTGGATGAAGATGGCTGTGCAAGTTACAATTTTCGTCCTTCCTCGCCTTTCTGCCCACTTGCCATCCCGTTGGCTGCGCAAATCCAGCAAGCTGTGGCAGAAGTTCCAGGCGTTCAGCAGCAGAATTTTGCCATTGTTGGCTTTGCCATGGGCGAAGATCTGGTAGAGTGGTTGAAAAAAGCTATGGAGGAAACCGAAAAGAAGCAACCTTAAGATCGTTGAACTCCAACAATGCACCCAACCCTGACGATTTTCTTGTTGAGCTTGATGGCTGGCCTGGGAACAGGAATGGGCGGCTTAATTGCCATTCTGCTCCATAATATTCCCGAGGGCATGGCCACCGCCTTACCGCTCTGCAAGAGTGGCGTATCACGTTGGGACTCTTTTCGAGTCGCTTTCCTCTCTGGTTTGGCTGAACCGGTTGGGGCGTTGCTGGCGGCCTTCTTTTTGACATCCTTTCAAAACTTTATTCCTGGCGCTTAAGCCTTTGCGGGAGGCGTGATGGTATTCATCACCCTCGATGAACTGATCCCCTCGGCGCGCGAGCATGGTCACCACCATTTCACAGCCATGGGAATTATTACCGGCTTGATCTTCGTCTTTATCCTCTCTGGTATTTTTGGGGTGTAGCGGTTAGAAATCGCATATTGCCCTTTCTGTCTCAACGCCAAGACGCACATCTATCCACCTGGGCGCGCGCCCACCCAGGGGAATTCACTGCCCGCATAACATGGGTTCTGCTAAACGCTGTCCTGTCCGGTTTTGGCGGCGGGATTCTGGCCTATGGGCCTTTTCAGACCAGTCGCGCGGGCGCCCTGCTTTGCGGGATTGTTTTCGGAAGTTTGAAAATTCCGGCTTGAATTTTTTCTTGAAATATGAGATAATTAGTATTAAATCGATATAATTACTCGAGAAAGGCAAACTCATCGCGAGATGGGGGCGCAAAGTCATGGGTCTGTCCCGAAAGCCTGGATGAATTGACAGATCGCCAGACCGCCGAATTGCATTGCGGCGGTCTTTTCTGTTTATCAATCAAGGAGGTTGTGCTGGAAAAAGAATGGTCGGTTCCACATTTTCGGTCTACGCAAGTTTATCCCAAACTAATATTCGAGGAGATTGATTCATGAAACACAGATTTCTGTATTTCGTCATGGCGTTTATTTTACTGCTAGCGAATTCTGCACCGGCTTTTGCACAGCAGAGCGCACCCGACCGGTTTGCAGATCGCCAGGTACCCGAACGACTTGCCGCGCTCAAATTGGATTCACCGTTGGAACTGGATAGCCTGTCCATCGGTGTGCTCGATAGTAGTTTAGCGGGCGCCACAGGCGCAAACACCGTCATCATCCGCCTCTCAGCGGATTCAGGCGCAGTGGCTTTTTCGAAAGGCGCAAATACGGTCAGAGCGAAGCAGGCTGCAAAGGCTCAGCAAACTGCCTTCCTTGCTTCTGTGCTCTCGATTGATCCTGGCGCAAAGCTGATCGCTCAGGTTCAGGGTGTCTTGAACGCAGTTTTTGTTGAGGTCGATGCGTCCGCCCTACCCGCTCTGGCGCAGGATGCCCGCGTAGTGCGGATTGCTCCGGTGGGGAATTATGAAATCGATCTTTCAGAAACGGTTCCCTATATCGGCGCTTCTGCTGTCCAGGCCTCTGGCTATGATGGCAGCGGCATCAAAGTCGCCGTGCTGGACAGCGGAATTGATTACAACCATGCTGCACTGGGCGGCTCTGGCAACCCGGCGGATTTCGCCAGCAATGACCCTTCAATCATCGAACCCGGCACCTTCCCCACCGCCAAGGTGGTGGGTGGGTATGATTTCGTTGGCAGCGTGTGGCCCAACGGCGCCTTGCTTCCTGACCCCGATCCACTGGATGACGGCCCTGGCGGCGGGCATGGCACCCATGTCGCGCATATTATCGGCGGCGCAGGCGGCGTTGCCCCCGGAGTAGATCTGTATGCAGTAAAAGTTTGCTCATCAGTATCTACATCTTGTTCCGGTATCGCCCTGATCCAGGGCATGGAATTTGCCGCCGACCCCAATGGCGATGGCAAATTCAACGACCGTGTTGACATTGTGAATATGTCGCTCGGGTCGCCCTATGGTCAGCCCTTTGACGACGATCTTTCCGCTGCGGTAGATTACGCCACAGCCCTTGGGATTCTGACCGTGGCTTCAGCCGGCAACTCCTCCGACAAACCCTACGTCACCGGCTCTCCCTCTGCAGCAACCACCGCCCTTTCCGTTGCCCAGACCGCTGTGCCCAGTGCGTTTCTACCCTTGATGCAAATCCTCGCCCCGGCTTCCATCGCCGGCAATTATCCGGCTGTCTTCCAACCCTGGTCTGCGCCCCTGATGGCAGCCATCCAGGCGCCAGTTCAGTATGGCAATGGCGCAGGCGGCAACCTCCTGGGGTGCGATCCATTTGCCCCCGGTTCGTTGGCTGGCAAGATCGTGCTCGTCAATCGCGGCGTGTGCTCCTTTAGCATCAAAATCGAAAATATTGGCCTGGCTGGCGGCTTGATCGGCATTATCGGCCTGGTCGCTCCGGGTGACCCATTCGAAGGCGGCTATGGCGGCGGCGTGATCACGATCCCTGGCTACATGGTCAGCCAGGCAGTTGCCAACCTCTTAAAGAGCGGCCTGCCGGATACGGTTGTGCGCTTCGATCCCGCTATTGGCATCCCGTTGGCTGGCAGTATGGTGGGTAGTTCCTCACGTGGCCCCCAGAATGACGGCCCCACCCTCATCAAGCCTGAAATCGGCGCTCCAGGAGCATCGGTCTCCGCCATTGCCGGCACAGGCACGGGCGAAGGCCCATTTGGTGGAACCTCGGGCGCAGCCCCGATGGTTTCCGGCGCGGCTGCCTTGCTCATGCAAGGTTACGGCGGCACCAAAGCTACTCCACAAGGAACTCCTCCTGGTAAAGCCCTTGGACATGGCTTGAAACCACTTGAAGTCAAAGCGCTGTTGATGAACAATGGCGAAACCAACATCATCAACGACCCCCTGACCGGGGCGCTGGCCTCCATCACCCGCATTGGCGGCGGTGAAGTACGCGTCGATCGCGCCCTTTCCGCCCCGGTAGCAGCCTGGGACAAGGATATCCCATCCGGCGCGTTGAGCTTCGGCTTTGTAGACGTTGCAGACGATGTGATCACCCTTACCAAAACCGTGGTGGTGCGCAACTTCTCCAACAAACAGCGCACCTACAACATCACACCTACCTTCCGCTTTGCAAATGACATTGCCAACGGCGCGGTTTCGATTAGCGCTCCGGCTAAGGTTGTTGTTAAACCGGGCCTCGGCAAAGATACAACCTTCCAGGTGACCATAACCATCAACGGCGCCCTGCTGCGTGGCAATTACATGAACTCCGGCTCCCAGGGCGCTAACCCGGCAGGCCTGACACTTAACGAGTATGATGGCTACCTGATCCTGGATGATGGTTCTCAACCGATCCACCTGGCGTGGCATGTACTGCCCCGCAAGGCAGCCCGAGTGATGCCCGATAGCGCTTCTGTTGTTCCTGGCTCGTTCCCACAGGTAATCGGGCTGAACAACACGGGTGTAGGAGCGGCGCAGAACGACGCCTACGCATTGTTGGCGATCAGCGACAACCAGCCCGAAGGTGGGTTTGGTCAGCAAATGCCAACGCCCGATCTCCGCGCCGTGGGTATCAATACCTTCCCGGTGCCGGCTGGATATTGTTCAGCCAACCCATCCTTCTTGTGGACGTTCGCCATCAATACCTGGGAACGCCAGCAGCACCTGCTGCCGGTCAGCCACCAGATCTGGCTGGATACCAACCAGGATGGCAACTTTGACTTCGTCGTCCTCAACCGGGACGCCTCCGGCCTGGGCACCATCGCCGATGGTCGCCAGTTAGCCTGGGTGTTGAACCTGACCACAGGGACAGCGTCCGCTTTCTTCTTCGCCGAACACGCCATGAACACCGGCAACACCGTTCTGACCATCTGCGGCGAGCAAATTGGCATGAACGCAGCCAATATGGGCGTTACCCAGGTGAACATGGAAGTGATCGCCCAGGACTTCTACTTCGGCGGGCCTGGCGACATGGTGACCGGTCTGACTGTCACCCCATTGGGCGAGCGCTTCTACGGTGTGGCGAACGATATCCCGGGCAAGACCTATGATGCGGCCGGCTTAATGATCTATGACTTCGGCGCATTCGCCGGCAACAGCCCCGAACTCGGCCTGATGCTGTTCACCAATGGTGATCGCGGCGCTGGCAACCGCGGCGGTGCAACCTTGCTGACAGAAATCCTGCTGTTCCTGGCGCCATAAAGTGTGTAAGCACCCCAGGCAATGAACTATCCACTGCTTGGAGATCGATAAGTTTGATTCAAAGACGGAGCCCCAAACCGGGGCTCCGTTTTATTTCAAGAGTCAGGCGTACCTTGGGGAACAACCATTGAAGAACCATTTTCGCAAAGAAAGAAATACCCTTTATCCGTTGCCCTGTAATCGAATTTTTGCCCCTCAAATTCCAAAATGATCCAGTAACCATTCACCAATGCCTGCGTGTACATCATTCCCGGCTTCGGACATCCAAGCGCGCCGTCATTCCAAACAACTGCCATGTCTTGGACAACCGTAATCTGCTGTGAAGATACGGATAATCGTTTACTAAGGTCTTGCACAACGGAATCGAGGATTTCAACCGGCGCTTCACCGGTCACAGGCGGTCTTTGTACAATGGTAGGAACTCGTTCGGGCGTTTTCTTCATCGTTTCGGGTATTTGAAGCGGGAGTTCAGGTTTCTGGTCATCCGGCTCAACTTGGGGCGATTCTAGCACAGGAGTCGCAGGGTTTGATACTGTCCCATCAGGCGTTACCTCAGATATCACCGCCTGACACCCCCCGCTCAAAATCATGACCAATAATACAATCCCAGGTATCCAACGGTTTTTCAAATGCATCTCCTTAGAGCAAAGTTTACTATTTTCATATATTGTTTAGACGTTTTACCTGCCAACAAGGTTCCATCCTCTCTCGTTTTCAAAATCAATATGGCGTGACATCTGATTTGTAAAATCCTGCGGGTATAATGGGGCGCATGGCGGATTCTGCAGCGCTCGAAAACAATTTATTCGCTTCCAAGCTATTCCGGCCGGCTCTGCCTGCCGCCCTGGTGGCGCGCCAGGGCCTGGTGACGCGTTTGCAGGAAGGACTGGCGCTTGGGCGGACTCTGACCTTGATCTCAGCCCCGGCAGGTTACGGCAAGAGCACCCTGGCAGCCGAATGGTTGGCGCAAGTCAGGCAGCCAATCGCCTGGCTTTCTCTGGATGAGAGCGACGACGACCCACTGCGCTTCTTTACCTACCTCTGCGCAGCGCTGCAACAGATTAATATCCCTTTGAGTTCTGAACTACTCAAGGCCTTGAATGCCGGCCAACTGCCGCCCCAAAATATCCTCTCTAGCGCCCTGGTTAATGCTTTGCAAGCGGCGACATCGACCTGCCTGTGCGTCCTGGACGATTTCCAAACCATCCAGGATAAGTTGATCTTGAGTGTGATCCAGGATCTGGTTGCTCACCCTCCCCGGCACCTGCGTTTGATCTTGATCAGCCGCGAAGACCCAACCTTGCCGTTGGCGCGTCTGCGCGCCCGCAACCAACTGACAGAAATCCGCGCCGCCGATTTGCGTTTTTCCGATGCTGAGATCGAGCGCCTGCTGCGCCAGGGATTGGGGCTTAATCTTTCAAACCAGGAGCTGGCCCGACTGGCAGAGCGCACCGAAGGTTGGATTGCCGGTTTGCAACTGGCAGCCCTGGCGATGCAATCTCAGGCAACCTCGGATGGTCCCGCCAGCCTGGGGGACTTCATAGACAACCTGAGCGGCGCGCACCGCTTTTTTCTCGGCTATCTCACCGAAGAAGTACTCAAGGCCCAGCCACCTGCCGTGCAGGATTTCTTGCTGCAAACATCCATTCTCGCGAAGCTGAATGGCGACTTGTGCGACGCCGTCACCGAGGGTTTGGGCAGCGCCGCCCGGCTAGAAGAACTGCTGGCGGCTAACCTGTTCTTGATTCCGCTGGATGACGAAGGGCGCTGGTATCGCTACCACCATTTGTTTGCCGATTTGCTGCGCAACCTGCTACGCCGCGCCCGGTCATTTGAAATCCCTGAACTGCATCGGCGCGCCAGCCGCTGGCATGAAGCCCACAACCTGCCCATCGAAGCAATCGATCACGCCCTGGCGGCTGAGGATTTCTCCAGAGTGGCAGAGCTGCTAGAAACTCAATCCTGGGATATGCTCAATCACGGTCTTGTTCGCAAGATCGAAACCTGGATCCATGCTTTACCAGAAGAACAGCGTTATCACAGCCCGCGCATCGCCCTGGATTTTGCCTGGATGCACCTGCTGCGCGGCAATTTTGGGCAAATTCCCCCTTACTTGCAGCATGCCCAGGTCGCTCTCACCCGCCTGGATGCCAATGAACCATCCAGGCAAAATTTACAGGCAGAACTGCTGGCTTTACAATCCAACCTGTTGCAAGTGCAGGGCAATCACAGCGCCAGTTTACAAAGCGCCCAAGCTGCCTTGCAGTTGGTCGTGCCAGAGAATTTGCGCGTGGTTGGCCTGGCTTCGTTAGGCATGGGCGCTGCCTACCGCCAGGCGGGCAATTTTGAGCAGGCGGTAAGCGCCTTACAAAAAGCGGTTCAAGCCAGCCAGGCTTCAGGAGAACTGGTAACCGAGATGTTGGCGGTCGCTCACCTGACCTTGATGGCAATGCAATTTGGACGATTGCGCTTTGCCGCTCAGACAGCCGCCAGTTCGATCGAACGCATTCAAAACTCCGGCATCTCGCCGCCTCCTATTATTGGCGCCGTTTACGGAGCGCTAGGCCTGGTCTATTATGAATGGAATCAGATGGATCAGGCGCGCCAATACTTCCTCCAGGGCATCCACCTGGGAACATTTAGCGGGCACAACGCCTCGCTGATTTACACCAAAGCCAACCTGGCGCGCCTGCTGCAGGCAGAAGGCAACCTGGATCAGGCGACGCGCCAGGTTTCACAGTCTGTCGAACTGCTCTCGCAAGGCGCCCCGGGCTGGGTAGGGCCTGAACTGGTCGCCCGCCAGGTCAGCTTACTGCTGGCGCAAGCCAATCCAGACGCTGCCCATGCGCTGTTGCTGCGTAGCGGGATAACCATGGACACCCCCATCCACCACCAGACCGACCCTTTACACCTGGCCTGGCTGCGCTGGTTGGTTGCCCAAAAAAGACCCCAGGCGCTCGACCTGGCCGGGCGCATCATCCAATCTGCCCAGGAAGGTCAGCGCCACGGCACACTGCTGCAAGCCTGGATCTTATCTGCCCTGGGCCAGGCTGGCGCGCCACAAACCGCTCTACCGATGTTGGAACAGGCGTTGGCTTTAGCCGAGCCAGAAGGCTACCAGCGCATTTTCCTGGATGAAGGCGCTCCGATAGCAACGCTCCTACAACGTTTATCTCATATTCCCTATGCCCAAAAACTATTGGCGTTCATCCCCGAGCTTGCCAATCAGCCGCAAAGGGTGGCTCTGATCGAACCGCTCACAGAGCGTGAAATTGAAGTGCTGGGTTTAATGGCCCAGGGATTGAAATACGCCGAAATCGCTGATCAGCTGGTGGTCAGCGTCAATACCGTCCGTTTCCATATCAAAGGGATCTATAGAAAACTAGGTGTGAACAAACAGTCGCAGGCTCTACAGCTGGCCCGCCAACTTAATCTCCTGTAAGATCGAAACTACATCAATTTTCGCATCCAGACTACATTTTCATGTAGCCCGTTTTTGTCTGGTTTATCGTACACTGGGGGTACGAAGAAAGGAAGCATTTCATGACTCCAGACCGGCAAAAACATGATCCCCGTATTTACCAAATTACTTTCAAAGGGCAGCTGGATGAAGATTTCCTGGCTGCCTACTGCCCGCCGGGCTTTACTCTGCAAAACCAGGAGGGGTTCAGTAAACTCTCCAATGTCTGCACCGACCAGGCCGGCCTGATAGGGCTGATCCGTCACCTGCACAACCTGGGCTGCACCTTGATTGCAGTAAATGTGCAAGAAACTGCATAACCAGGATCACTCGCCTAAGAAAACCAACTTTACAGGCTGGAAAGTCATTCGGCCTGATCCATCAGGAAAAAAACATGTCCAATCAAAATTCACTCTCCCGCAATCAGTTTCTCAAAGTTGTTGGTGTGACCCTGGCGGCTTCCACCCTCACCTGCTCTGGGCTGGGGTATGCCGCTACTCGCTCGCCGCAAATCGCAACCCCCGAACTCACTCTTGAAAAGGACACAACTATGAACTCACGAATTCTTGTCACATACGCCACGCGAGCCGGTTCGACGGTCGAAATTGCCACTGCCATCGCCGAAACACTCAGCCAACGCGGTTTTTCTGCGGATGTCAAACCCGTCAAAGAAATGCCCTCTCTGGCCGGCTACCAGGCTGTCATCGTCGGCAGCGCCATCCGCATGGGCAACTGGCTGCCCGAAGCAGTCGATTTTATCAAAGCTAACCAGGCAGCGCTCAACGAACTTCCGGTAAGCCTGTTCACCGTACACATGCTCAACACTGAAGAAGACGAAACCAGTCGCGCAAATCGCCTGGCTTACCTGAATGTTGTGCGACCGTTGCTCAACCAGGCTGAAGAAGTATTTTTTGCCGGCAAATTCGATTTCTCGCGCCTGTCATTTGTAGATCGCCTGATTGCCAAGATGGTCAAAGCCGTAGAAGCGGACAAGCGCGACTGGGAAAAAATAAAACAATGGGCAAAAGCCATTGAAATTTAGGAGTAACCGAATGCAGAAAAACTCAGCACTTACCTGGCTTGTGCCATTAATCGCCTTGATTGCCATCATCACCGCCGGAGTGGGTCTGTTCTCACAAGGCGGGGACGGTGCATACACCTTTACCACGCTTCATAGTCAAAATGTTGAGATCTATGGCAAAGGGCTTTACCAAAACGACTCGCGCCTGGTTGGCTCGGGCTTCAGGGGCGTGGACGCTGTCACGCTGTTCATCAGCATACCGCTACTCGTCGTCAGCTTTCTTTTCTACCGGCGCGGCAATCAGAACGCTCATCTCTTGATGATCGCAGCGCTGTTTTACTTTCTTTACAACGCCGGTTCGATGTCATTTGCTGCCTCATTCAACACCATGTTTCCGTTCTATATCGCCCAATTTTCTGCCAGCCTGTTTGCCACAATACTGGCTTTGACCAGCTTCGACAGGCAAACCCTGGCTAATCGAGTCCAGCCCGGTTTTCCGCATCGAGGAATGGCAGTTTTTCTGTTCATTGCAGGCGCTGGCACTTTGATGCTCTGGTGGAGTGAATTGATCGGCCCGTTAATGAGCGGTCAGGCGCCAGCACTGCTAGGCCCATACACCACCCTGTATACGCATGGCTTTGACTCTGCCGTGATCACCCCCGCCGCCATCCTGACCGGACTATTTCTTTTACGCCGCGAACCCCTGGGTTATTTATTGGCCGCTCCAATTATGGTGTTTTGCACACTGGTTGGGATTGTCGTCATCGCCCAAACCATCAGCCAGACTCTGGAAGGGATCATCTTTCCGATCGGCGTCTATATTGGCATGATTGGCTCCTGGATTGTCATGGGCGCTTTTGCCATCGGGCTGACGGTGGCTTACTTCCGAAATCTATCGAAAACAATGTGAGCTATCGACATGAAACACCAAAATCTTCTTAAATGGCTGGTACCACCGATTTTCCTGCTTACTTTGGTCGCCGCCCTGGCAGGTTTATGGCCTGCTGAAGGCTCGCCATACCCTTTGACTAACTTTCGCGGCGAGCAGGTCATGATTAACGCCCGGGGGTTGTATTATTGGGATACCGTCAGTTCGGCGGCGCAAATGCAAGCCAATGACCTGGTTGCCCTGGTTTTGGGCCTGCCTGTGTTAGCCATCGCGTTTTGGATGGCGCAGCGCGGCTCGCTGCGTGGGCGCATTCTGCTGGCTGGCGCGCTGGGGTTTATCCTGTACACCTACATCACCATGTGCTTCGGGGCAACATTCAACTCACTTTTCCTGGTCTATGTCGCCCTGTTCAGCCTGAGCCTGTTCGCCCTCACGCTGACGATGATGTCGATCGAAATTGAGTCGTTGCCAGAGCGTTTCTCCGAGAAACTGCCCCGCCGCGGGATCGCTGCTCTGTTGTTTTTCGCAGCCGGTTTTCTCTCCCTGGCGTGGTTGGGACGCGTGGCTTCTGCGCTGGCTCCAGGCGCCATCCCTGCCCTGGAAAACACCACCAGCCTGTTCATCCAGGTCATGGATCTAGGGGTTATCGTCCCGGTTTGCATTCTTTCCGGCGTCTTGCTCCTGCGCCGCCAACCGTGGGGTTACCTGCTGGCATCGGTTGGGATGGTGAAATTCCTGACCCTGGGGGTGGCTGTTAGCCTGATGGGTCTCAATATGGCGCGGGTTGGCGTTCCGGTAAGCGTTGTAGAACTGCTCATTTTCCCTGCAATGGCGTTGGCCAATATTGTCATGACGGTGGTGATGCTCAGATGTATTCGAGACTGAAGGGAAGCCTGCTACACTTCTTTGGCCAGGTGAATAAACACATCCTCCAGCGCTGGCTCGCCGCGCTGGATTGCCTGTACCTGAACACCAGCAGAATGAAGCGCTTGCGTCAGTTCTTTCGCTCCATGCTCTGGATCGACAGTCACCCGCAAGTGATCGCCTGCCAGGCCAGCGCGCTGCACCCAGGAGGTTTGCTCCAGCGCGGCCAGACCTGCCAGCAGTGGGGTAGCAAAAATCTCATACACATCGCCAACCACGAAGCGCTCTTTCAATGCCAGGGGCGTATCCATTGCCAGCAGCTTGCCGGCGCGCATCATTCCCAAGCGGTTACAATACTCGGCCTCGTCCATGTAGTGCGTGGTCACCAGGATCGTCACACCCTCGGATGCCAGGTCGTAGATCAGATCCCAGAAAGCGCGCCGGGCATTGGGGTCGACCCCCGAAGTGGGTTCATCTAAAAATAACAAGCGCGGGCTGTGCACCAGGGCGATTGCCAACGCCAGCCGCTGGCGCCAACCGGTCGAAAGCTCTCGCGTCAGGCTGTTCAGATGATCGAGCAACTCGACGTGCGCGGCAGTATTTCGAATGCGCTTCTGATCGTTAATGCCATATACCCCACCGTAAAAACGCAGGTTCTCCCATACCGTCAGATCATCATAGATGGCGAACTTCTGCGACATGTACCCGCAGCGGACACGGATTTGCTCGGTTTGGCTGGCGGCATCGAAGCCCAGAACACTGGCGCGCCCTTCGTCTGGACGCAGCAGACCCAACAGCATACGGATGGTGGTTGTTTTCCCGCAGCCATTCGGGCCCAGGTAGCCCACAATTTCACCCGGCTGAACATCGAAAGAGACATGATCAACCGCTACAAAGTCGCCAAAGCGACGGGTCAGATTCTCTACAATGATCGCGGGCGTTCCCATATCATTCCTCTTTACCGGAAAGGGCAATGAAAACATCTTCCAAGGCAGGTGATATTGCCCGGGCATCTAATAACTGCCCTCCACCCTGGGGGATGGCGACCTGCAGCCTTTCGATCACAGTTTGCGCCAGCGATTCTTTCAGTCGCAAGTGCAAACAATCACCAAAGGTATGCACTTCTTCCACCGTCGGGTCTTGAGCGGCGATCACGCGCAGCAATGGCAGCGGCGCGCCGCGCAACTCAACAATGCGCTCATGCAGCATGGCGCGCAACTGCACGGGACTACCCTCGACGACAATTTTCCCATTGCGCATGAACCCAACCCGGTGACAACGCGCCGCCTCGTCCATGTACGGCGTCGAGATCAACACGCCCACCTGCTCTTCTTCGGCAGCCGCCAGGCGGATAATCAACTGCCAGAAATCCTGGCGCGTCAATGGGTCGACGCCTGTAGTCGGTTCGTCCAACAACAGGATGCGCGGGCGGCTCACCAGGGCAGACGCCAGGCCAAGCTTTTGTTTCATACCTCCTGAAAGCTGCCCCGCCCGGCGATCTTTATAAGCATCCAACCCGACAAATTCCAGGATATGCAGGCAGCGCGGCAGCCACTCATCCGCTCGCAGACCACGCACCTCGGCAAAAAAGCGGATATTCTCCAGCACGGTCAGGTCCTCATACAACGAGAAGCGCTGAGAGAGATAACCGATCTGAGAGCGCGCCTGGGTGACATTTTTTTGAACGTCGTATCCGGCAATCGCCGCCTCTCCCGAGTCGATTTTCAACGCCCCCACCAACATGCGCATGGTGGTGGTCTTGCCCGCCCCGTCTGAACCGACCAGGCCGTAAATCTCGCCTGCTCGCACCTGCAAATCGACCCCATCCACAGCCTGGATGAGTTTGCCCTGGGCGGTGTGAAAGGTTTTTGTCAAGCCGCGCGCCTGGATCAAAACGGTTTCCATCTTACAGCATCCTATGGGTTGAAGACCACATCAGCCGGCATACCCGCTTTCAAACGGTCATCCGGGTCATCCAGGCGCAGCTTGACGGCAAAGACCGTGTTTTTACGCCCCTCGACGGTTTGCACGTTGCGCGGCGTAAATTCGGCCTGGTCGGCAATCTGCACCAACGTGGCGAAAAATGACATACCAGGGAACGAATCTACGCTGACTGAGGCTGTCTGGCCAACGCTCAGCCGCCCATAGACATCTTCGGCAATATACACGGTAATGGTTTTCTCGTCGATCTGCCCTAAGACCAACAGGGTACTGCCTGGAATAGCAATTTCACCCGGCTGGATGACGCGCGTCAGCACCACGCCATCTACCGGCGCAGTAATTGTCAATTTTCCAATTTGCACATCCAATACACCTATCGCAGCTTGCGCCATGGCTACTTGCGCTGCGGTAGCCTCAGCCTGCGATTGGGCAGCCGCGGCGCGCGCCTGGGCGCTTTCAAGCTGCGCCTGGGCGGCAGCCACCTGCGCTTGGGCGGCGCTAATTTGTTGGCTGCGCGCCCCACTTTGCAAGGCATCCAGGTTGGCGCTGGCGAATTCGCTCAGGGCGGTGCTGGCGTCCAACTGGTTGAGGGCTGTTTCCACCGTAGTGGTTGTGCTGCGCCCCAGGCGGTTGAGGGCATTCAGCGCCAGGCGCACATTATTCCAGGCGGCGCGCAGGCGATCGCCCTGGGCGCTGGCGTTGAGCGCATAATAAGCCGCTTCACTCTTATCTGCCATTCTTTGCGCATCATCCAGGGCGGCGCGCCCGGCTTCCACTCCAATCGAGGGAACTTCGCGCTCGCGCAGCAGCTGTGTCTGGCGCGCTTGCGCTTGAGCCAGGTTCAACTGGCCCAGGTTGCGCAAACGCAGCGCCGCCTCAAGCTGCAAATAAAATGGTAAATCCGCCTGCCGGGCTGCGCTCAGAGCCGTTTTAGCAGCTTCAGCTACTGCACGGGCATCCTCCACAGAGCCTTCCAGTGCCTGCAAAACAATAACGGGCGTATCACGATCTGCCTTAAAGGCTGCCAGGCGACCTTCGCCTTGTTCCAGGTTCACCTGGGCTGTGTCGCTGGCAGCAGCCAGCGCTTCGATCTGCTGATCGGTTAGCACGACATTCAACTCATAGTAAGCCTGTCGTGCCAGATCGAGCTGCATCTGGGCGGCCGAGATTTCTTCGGGGCGGGCGTCGAGCGTCAAGGCTGCAAAACTGGCCTCCGCCGCCAGGCGGTTAGCCTCAGCCTGAGCCAATTGCGCCTGAGCGGCTGCGATTTGCTGCGCGCTCGCCCCGGCCTCCAGCAAGTCCAGGCTGGCCTGGGCTGCGTCGATCGACGCCTGAGTTGCGTCTACGGTTGCCTCAGCGGCAGATTGGTTCGCCAGAGCCGCCTGAGAGCTGGCTTGCGCCGCCTCTAAGGCCGCGCCAGCCTGGGCGCGCTGCGCTTGCAACAAGGAATCATCCAGGCGGACCAGAATTTCGCCGGCCTGGACACGTTGGCCTTCAGCGGCGCGTACCTCGATCACCTTACCACCCAATTCAACACCAATCTGTACCTGGGTAATTTCGATCGTGCCTGAAGCAGCGATCGAATCTGGATCTACCTGGGCCGGGCGTACAGAGAAGTACCAATAACCCAAGGCCAAGAGAACCAAAACCATCACAACGAACGGAGCAATTCGACGAGGATTAGGATGCATAGGACACCTCCAGAAAATAATTCCTGATTTCTTCGATCTGCCTGCCGGATTAATCCAGGCGCTTGCGGAAGCGCAGCGCGGCTGCGCCCATGATCAACACACCGAATAAAGCCAGGGCCAAGACATCACCCTGGATGCTCTCGATGCCCACGCCTTTCAACAGCAGCACCCGGATCACCTTGAGATAGTATCGCAGCGGGATGGCGTAGGACACCCACTGCAAGATGAGCGGCATATTGGCCAGCGGGAAGAAGAAACCCGATAAAAAGATGCCAGGCAGCAAGGTCATCCAGACTGTCAACATAGCCTCTTGTTGGGTGTTAGCGATCGTCGAAGCAAACAACCCGATCCCCAGCCCCGAGAGCAAGAACAAGCACGAAACCAGGCCGATCAGCAGCAGCGAGCCGCGCACCGGCACGCCAAACCACCAATGTCCAATCGCAATCACCTCAAAGGCAGCCAGCAAGCTCATAAACGCATAAGGCATGATCTTGCCGACCACCAGTTCCCACGAGCGGATGGGGGTGACGATCAGCTGCTCGATTGTGCCGCGCTCACGCTCGCGCACTACCGAAGTAGCAGCCAGGATGGCGGTGATGGCGTACAGGATCATGCCGATCACGCCCGGGATCATAAAGTAGGCTGAGACCATGTCCGGGTTATACAGCACGGTGGTGCGCACCTCTACCGGCAGTTGCAGCTTAAAAAGCGCTCCACTGCGCTCCATCTTTTCTGCCATCAAGCCGGTGGCATGGCTTTGGGCAATCAACTGGGCAGCCGACAGGGCAGTGGCAGCCACCGATGGATCTGAGCCATCCAGGATAAACGCCACCTGCGCCTGGCCTTTGTGCAGTTGGGCTGCGTAATCTGGCGGAATGATCAACCCGGCGCCGATCAAATTTTTTCCAATCAGATCGCGTAATTCCGCTTCCGAATTCACCGAATACGCCAGCATGAAATAATCAGCCGCGCGATACGCCTCCAACAGGGCGCGTCCTTCTGGGCTGTGACTTTGGTCGAAGACTGCCAGCGGCACGTTGCGCACATCGTTGGTGGCAGCATAGCCCAACAAGAACAACTGCAGGATGGGGATCACGATGATGATCACCAGCATGCGCTTATCGCGGAATAGCTGGATAAATTCTTTGCGAATGATGGAGATCAATCGAGAGTTCATGGCTGCTCCGATTTCAGAATTCCATGCAGGTAAATTTCCAGAAAACGATCCAGATTTCCTGGCGCATCGAATGCAGCCAGTTCGGGATAGTGAACCGATTCGGTCAGAAAATAGGCAAAAAAGATCCCCAAAAACGAGAGCAAGATGATATGCGGCGGCAGGTCGCGCAGCTGCCCTTCGGCGCCTTTGAAGCGCTGCAGCAGCGGGAGTACCTGCGGAACAATTGTGCGGAAAAGAAGTGGAGCATGCACACCTCTGAATTCGCTGAACTCGATGAAAGCCAGCTTGAGAAAGTCGGGGCGTTTGCCCAATTCTGCAACGATGGTTTTGGCGGCGTTGTGAGCAAACTCTTCGGCTGAGTTCCCCGGAGCAGCCTGCAAAATTTGCAGCACCTGGCGATAAGGGTGGTTTTCCAGCAGCACAGCGTCGAAAATCTGTTCTTTGCTGCTGAAATGGTTGTAGATGCCGCCCAGCGCAATCCCCGCTCGCCGGGCAATCTGGCGCATGGAGGTGCCATGGAAGCCTTGTTCAATGAACAGGGCATAAGCGGTTTCCAGAATGATCTGGCGGGTGCGTTCGCCTTTGGAGAGAGAGTCGGAAGGAGATTCGGTCATATCATCACCATAAATGAACGAACGTTCGTTTATTTATCATACACCAGTTAAGTAAGTCTGTCAAGAGATAATTATTAGAGATACTTGAAATGAGCAGATTTTTTCTATATACTATAGATACACACCCAACATAAAAATTTTTTATCTACCTTCGATCAGGGCAAACCCACTGCGAGGTGGGGGCGCAAAGTCATGGATCTGCAGCTTCGCAGACCGCCAGACTGCCGGAGTTTTCTCTCGGCAGTTTTTTATTTATGGAGCGATGAAAGGAAGGTTATATCGCAAATCAGAAAAACGGCTAACTGCATCAAAATATCATCTGTAAAGGATACAACCTGAATACCAAAAATTAATTTTTTGAGGAGAGACTATGTTGAAAAAAACTTTTCTAACCATGCTAATGATCGGCATTTTGTTGATCGGCAATGCAGGTTTTGCAACCGCTGTTGATTATGGCCCCATCACACCATTGTCCCCCCCACCTACAGCGGAGACTGGCGAGATGGTAAATGAAACTCCAACCTTGTGGTTCGTTGAACTCAACGGCGCTCCGACAGCCGATGGCGCTCGCCTATCTGCTGTCCAGGCTGAACAAAAGACTTTCCGCGCCAATGCAAAGAAAGCGGACGTGGATTTCACCGAACGCTACGCTTTTACAACCCTGTGGAATGGTCTATCGGTCAAGATTGAACCAAACCAAATTGGCGCTCTGGCGCGCCTGCCCGGCGTCAAAAACATTTATCCGGTAGAAACCATCGCCATTCCTGAAACCCAAGAAGGCCTGGATCCAGATCTTAATACAGCCCTGGCGATGACCGGCGCTGATATTGCCCAAAGTGAATTAGGTTACACTGGCGCAGGCATCAAAGTGGCGGTCATGGATACCGGCATCGATTACGATCACCCCGATTTGGGCGGCTGCTTTGGACCGGGCTGCCGGGTGGCTTTTGGTTACGACCTGGTTGGCAACGCTTTTAATGCCGACCCAACTTCAGCAGCTTACAATCCTGTACCTGTACCTGATCCTGACCCAGACGATTGCAACGGGCACGGCACTCATGTGGCTGGCATCGTTGGCGCCAACGGCGCAGTCGTGGGCGTGGCTCCTGAGGTGACCTTTGGCGCTTACCGCGTCTTCGGCTGCGCCGGATCTACCACCGCGGATATCATGCTGGCAGCCATGGAAATGGCCCTGGTGGATGGAATGCAGGTGCTCAATATGAGTATCGGTTCGGCCTTCCAGTGGCCTCAGTACCCCACCGCCCAGGCCGCTGACCGGCTGGTCAACAAAGGCATGGTGGTAGTAGCTTCCATCGGAAACAGTGGGGCAAATGGTCTGTACAGCGCCGGCGCGCCAGGTTTGGGCAGCAAAGTGATTGGCGTGGCTTCCTTCGATAACAGCCATGTTGCTCTCAACACGTTCACGGTGACGCCAGCTGGTCTTTCCATCGGCTATGCCAATGCTGCAGGGTCTCTACTTGCGCCAACCTTTGGCAGCCTGCCCCTGGCGAAGAGCGGCACTCCTACCACCGCAAACGATGCGTGCCTCGTAGGCGGCATTAGCCCATTCACAGCTGGGCAATTTACTGGACAGGCAGTTTTGATCAGACGTGGGACCTGCACCTTCTATGAAAAGGCCTCTAACGCCCAACGAGCTGGCGCAGCGGCGGTTGTGCTCTACAACAACACTGCTGGACGCTTCAGCCCCACGGTGGCAGGGTCTCCGCCAATTACCATACCTGTTGTGGCAATCTCGGATACAGAAGGTGTGGCAATTAACAATGCCATCAATGCTGACTCCCAAAACCTGAATTGGACCGATCAGTTGGGGACATTCATCAATCCTACTGGTGGATTGATCTCCAGCTTCAGTTCTTATGGCCTTTCGCCCGATCTCGCGCTCAAACCTGATATCGGCGCTCCAGGAGGCTTGATCTATTCAACCTACCCACTTGAATCAGGCGGCTATGCCACCATTAGCGGCACTTCCATGTCCTCGCCGCATGTGGCTGGGGCGGTAGCTTTGCTGCTGCAAGCTAAACCCAGAACGCCATCCCAGGCTGTGCGCGGCATTCTGCAAAACAGCGCTGACCCGAAAGCCTGGTGGGGCAACCCAGGGCTGGGCTTCCTGGATAACGTTCACCGCCAGGGCGCTGGTATGCTCGATATTGATGATGCCATCCTGAGCACCACCAAGATTGAACCCGCCAAGATCTCCGCCGGCGAGAGCGAAGCAGGACCATTCTCCCAGATTCTGTGGATTGAAAACAACAGCCAGGCTGAAGTGACCTACAACCTATCTTTCGTGAATGCCCTTTCTACCGGCGCGAACACGTTCGTACCCAGTTTCTCGACCTCCAACGCCAGTGTGCTCTTCAGCGAGCCGAGTGTGACCGTTCCGGCGGGTGGCTCTGTCAGCGTAACTGCCACCATCAACCCGGCGACAGGGCCTGTTGGAGGGCAATATGGCGGCTACATCGTCTTTAGCCCTCTGGGCGGCGGTCAGGTGTATCGTGTGCCTTTTGCTGGATATATCGGAGACTACCAGGCACGCCAGGTTTTGACCTCGGGCGGTTTTGGCTTCCCAGCGCTGGGTTGGAGCCCCAATGGTGCTAGCTTCGGTTTCGCAGCACCAGGTGACATCTTCACCATGCAGGGCTACGACATCCCATACTTCCTGGTGCACTTAGATCACCAATCACAGCTCTTCCGCGTCGAGATTTTCTCGCAAAAAGGGAAAGCCTGGTTCAGGGCTTACAATGAAACATATATGCCGCGCAACAGCACCTCCACAGGTTTCTTTGCCTTCCCATTTGACGGCTACACTTTCGCCGGAAATAAGGTTTACACGGTGCCTGATGGAACGTATTATGCGGTCCTTTCCGTGCTCAAGGCCAACGGGGATGAGACCAACCCCGCCCATTGGGAGACCTGGACATCGCCGCTGTTTGTGATTGACAGGCCCTAGCAGGAGTATTGGCTATGTCCGTCTGCACACAAACCTGCTTAAGTTGCTGAAAGACACTGCTTAAACAGGTTGCTGCAGTCAATTTTCGTAAGTGAGAAACCGGGTTTGATCCAAAAACCCGGTTTCTTCTTTCTGCGATCCAGCACAACCTCCTGATATAATTTTCCCGATGACCATCACCGTCTGGATTCTCGGCGACCAACTCTTAGCGCGCCACCCGGCCCTGGCTGCGGCGGAAGGCGAAGCCGGGCGCCAGCAAGTGCGGGTATTGCTGATCGAAAGCCGCCAGCGCGCCAACCGCCTGCCCTACCAGCGCAAGAAACTGGTGCTGCTGTTCAGCGCTATGCGCCACTATGCCGCCGCCTTGCGAGAGCAGGGGTTCGCGGTGGACATCCTGCAGGCGGACGACATGCTCAGCGGGCTGCAACGGCATATCGCAGCCTGGCAACCTGAGCGCATCCTCTGCATGCAGGCCAGCGAATATGGCGGGCGGCGCTTTCAAGCTATTGGAAGAATAGCCTCACTGCGCCCACGGCGGCATGCCGTGATCGAAGTTGTAATACAACACCTGCTGCGGCAGGCGAAAATCTTCCACATCTTTCGCCACCTGTTTGGGCGGCTCATTTTCGACCAGCACCCTGGCGATAAAACCAGCAATCGTCTCCATATCGGCCTCGCGCATCCCCAGGCGGGTGACTTCGATCGTACCCATGCGCAAGCCGCTCGGGCGGTCCCAGTCTTCCGGCTGGTCGCCGGGCACCAGGTTTTTGTTGGTGATCAGGTTGGCCTGCGCCAGGCGATGCGCCACATCCAGCCCGCCGCCGAACTGTTTTACGTTGGCAATTACCTGATGCGTGCGGGTGTAACCACGCCTGGCGCCGACTACCGGAATACCGCGCTCATCCAACGCTTTGCCGAGCGCCTGCGAATTCCTGACTATCTGCGCCATGTAAAACTTGCCAAATTCAAGCATCTCCGCCGCCGATACCGCCAGGGCTGCCACGCGGTTGACCTGGTGGGTGGCTGCCAGCACGGGGAAGATGGTATCCGCCAGGGGGCGGGTGAGCTCAGGATCGTTCCATAGTATGATGCCGCTTTGCGGGCCGCTGAAGGTCTTACCGGCTGAGCCGGTCAACACTACCGCCCCTTCGTTGAGCGGATCCTGGAACTGCCCGCCGGCGATCAAGCCGGCCTGGTGAGCGCCGTCAAAGATAAACTTCCCGCCCCACTCGGCGATGATCTCGCTCATCTCGCGCACCGGCAGCGGGAAGAGCGTCATCGACATGCCCATCACCACCAGCTTGGGGCGCGCCTGGCGAGCAGCCCGGGCAAATTCTGCCAGGTCGACCTCCAATTCCAGCGGATCGAAGGGCACATCTACGATCTGCAAACCGCGCATGCCTGCCGGACCGTCCACCCGGTTGCTGGAATGCCCGCCGAAGGGCTGGGCGGCGCTCATAATCACGTCGCCGGGCTGCGCCATGGCATGGTAAACCGCCATATTGCCCAACATGCTGCCCATCAAGCGGTGATCGGCGTAGCGGCAGCGAAAAGCCAGCTTGAGCAGTTCCACGCACAAAGCCTCGACTTCATCGATGTGTTGGGTACCGGCAAACCAGCGGTTCACCCGCCCGATATGCCCCTCAGCGGCGCGTGTACCGATCTCCGACGAGAGTAAGGCTCGCACGGTGGGGCTGGTGGGCGCTTCGGGCGCCAGCAGGTTGATGCAGCGTTTGCCGCGCCATTCGTCGTTGCGCTGCACTGCCTCGACCACTGCCTTGGCCCATTCCCTGGGCGACTCGCTGGCTGTCAGGATGGCGCGCGCCTGGGCAAGCGCCTGTGGATCGTGCACTTCAAAGTCTTTCTCAGTCATTTGGAACCTCCTCGTCAATCGATTAATTACATAGGTGCGAGGCATCTGGTTTCGATGCCTTGCACCTGTCATGCAAAACGATCGTTGATAAAATAGAATTCGTCTGGAGCGGAGTGTTTCATTGACCTACCGGCGTTGGCTCAAGAAAGCCACCAGCTGCTCGCTCGCCAGGCGCAGGTGGGTCTGCAAATGCCCGCTGGCAGCCTGGATATCGCCGCGCCGGCAGGCCTCCAGGATCTGGCGGTGCTCGGCCTGGGAGGCGCGCTGGTAATCCATCCCCGCCAGGTAGGTGATCAGGTAACGCCCGATATTGTTGTGCAGCGTTTTGATCCACTCCATCAGGCGCGGCATCTTTGCCGGCGCATACAGAGTGGCGTGGAACTCCCAATTCAGATCGCTCCAGCGGCCAATATTCTGCTCTTGATCCAGATCGGCCAAAATCTGCTCGCCGCGCAGCAGGTCAGCCACAGTCAGTTTCGGAATGGCGCGTCGCAAAGCGGCATCTTCTAATGCGATCCGCATAAAATAGATTTCTTCGACTTCATCAGGGGATAGTTCGGCCACCACCGCCCCACGGTTGGGGTAAAACGCCACCAGCCCTTCGGCTTTCAATTGGAATAATGCTTCACGCAGCGGGATTTTACTCACCCCAAAACGTCCCGCCAGCTCATCTTGCCTGAGCGGCTGGCCGCTTTTTAGAATTCCTTGCCAGATTTCAGCCCGCAAAGCTCGGGCGATGGCATCGGCAGAAGAAAGTGAATTTTCCTGGTTCACGCTCATCCAATACGCTCTCCTGAAATCGTATACATTATTGGGATTAATTATAGTATCGTATACGATTTTGTCAAGAGTTCCGGTCAACTTTTGGAGAGAATGCGTTACAATAAAGAAACCATCTTCAAAGGAGAAACGCATGCCAAAAATTACCTCTGCAATGCCGCTTCGCCGGCTAGGCAAAAGCGGTTTAGAAGTATCGACCATCGGCTTTGGACTGTGGGCCGCTGGAGGCGACGCCTGGGGGACGACAGACGATCGAGAAGTGCTTACCGCAATCGATTATGCCCTCGAGCAGGGAGTCAACTTCTACGACACAGCCGATGTTTACGGCGCAGGCCACAGCGAAGAACTGCTCGGCAAGGCTATCCACGGTCGCCGGGATCAATTCATCATTGCCACCAAAATCGGCTGGCAAGGTTTCGACGGCGAGCGTCAAACAACGGCCTATACCACGGTTGAGAAGCTGATCGCCGGGGTGGAAAGCAACTTGCAGCGCCTGAATACCGATTATGTGGATGTCATCCAGAGTCATATCGACTTTAGAGACCCCACCATGGAAATCTTCCTGGAAGGCTTTCAACGCCTGCAAAACGCTGGCAAGGTCAAGAATTACGGTGTCAGCACCAGTGATTTCGAGTATCTGCAGGCCTTCAACCAGGATGGGCGCACAGCCACGTTACAGATCGATTACAGCATCCTCAACCGTACTGCCGAGGCAGACATCTTGCCGTACTGCCTGCAGCATAATATCGGCGTGATCGTGCGCGGGGCGCTGGCCATGGGCATCCTGGCCGGCAAATTTACCCCGCAAACTCGCTTTTCCGAAGGAGATTTCCGGCGCCGCTGGCACGAAAACGAGGCTGAATACCAGACCTATTTGCACGACCTGGATACGGTGGAAACACTGCGCCAAAAGATTGCCGCAAGCGGCGTCAGCCTGGCGCAACTGGCTTTACAATTCGTCTTACAGCATCCTGCCGTCACAACTGTCATTCCTGGCATCAAAGATCTCGCCCAGGCCGAAGCCAACATCCAGGCCGGGCTGCTGCCCGAGTTGGATGCGGAAACAATGGCGCTGATCGACAGCCTGGTTCCACCTGGCGGCGGAAGGAAAATCTGGCCGGCGTGAGACCCAGCCCACCTGGTGGTTAAATCTGGCGGTGATTGTGCAGGCGCTCATAAACGCCCGAGAAGAGCACGTCTCGCACCCCTTCACTAGCGAGAAAAAATGGTGCGGGAAGCCCAGTTCAACCAGGCCGGCATCTCTCTGTACCAGCCGCCCAACACCGGGGATTGACAAAGAACTGTAATTGAAAACAGCCTTTCCTAATCTTATGAGAAAGCTTGGTTGATTGGGTAGCCTCATCCTCCGTGCTATAATTTTTCCCAGAGATTTGGAGGTTGGTATGTTAGATATGAAATTGCTGGAGAATATTCAGTTTGTCTTTGATAGACAGGGCAAACAAGCTGCTGTGCAATTGGATTTGAATGCCTGGAATGCTTTGCTTACTTATCTGGAAGAAATGGAAGATCGCGCTTTAATCAAAGAAAAACTCAACCGCTTGAAGATTGGCCCAGAGAAATCCCAGGCAGAGAATTTACATCACTGATAACAAAAATTTCTGAATAATAACACCTTCGCCATTTATAAGATCAGTAACCAATTGCAGCAAAGAAACCACAGATCCACACAGATATCACAGATGAAACCCGATTTTTGAAATGATTTGCACTGATTCTCACCAGAATATCTGTGCAAATCTGTGAAATCTATGGTCTAGAAATGAAAAACAAAATTAGCAAAGGTATTTGAATATCAAAACTAATTCATAATTCTGAGCAACAACTAGGAGACGCCGCTAGGCGACATGCTTCCGAAGATGCTCCCGGTACCATGCCAGCGTCTCTTTGACCGCCTGCGCATGCGGTGTGGCGATATCGCCAAAAGCCTGGACGAACTTGCTAGCGTCCACCACGAACGGTTTCTCGAACTCGTACATCATTTCAACCGACTCGCGGGCTTCGGGAATGAAAAACCCGCCCAGCCTCATCATCCATTTACCCATTACCGAGAACTTGGGCGGCAGGCCGGCTGCTTCGAAAAATAAGGTCACCAGCTCACGATGTATCAGGGTGGGCGGGTAGGGAACGTGCCAGGCCTGCCCCAGCGCTTCCGGGCGCTCGCCCAGGATCGCCAGCGCTTCGCCGAAATCGCGGATGTAAGTGTAAGTGTGCGGCTGGTCGAGAGCGCCGACCACTTCGGCGGGTTTGCCCTGCAGCAGCGGTCGAATGGTGCGCTGGCCCAGGGTCGAACCGAGCACACCTGGGCCGTAGAAATCCGAGCCGCGCCCCATGGCAACCTGCACTTTGCCAGCCTGGTGCGCTGCCAGCAAGGACTCTGCCATCTGGGCGCGGGTCTTGCCCTTGCGGGTGTGTGCGGCATACGGCAGGCCCTCGTGGATCGGTTGTCCGTCCGGATCGCCATACATGTACAAGTTTTCGCCAACAATCAGCCTGGCGCCGTTGGCAGCCGCCCCTTCCAGGATGGCAGCCTGCAAGGGCGGGAACTCCGTCACCCAGCGCTGATACGCCGGTTGGGCGCACTGGTACACAACCGCCGCGCCCTGGGTGACCGAGCGGGTGAAATCCAGGTTGTTGGCGTCGTCAGCCACAATCTCGACACTGGCGGGAACTTCCGCCGGCCGCCTGCCCGAGCGGTTGACCATTTTAACGGTCTTGCCGCGCCGCAGCAAGGCCTGCAGCGCAGCCTGCGCTAATGGACCGCTGCCAAAAATTACGTGGTTATCTGTCATTTTTTCTCCTCTATTGACCAGGGCGGATATACCCTTGAAATGATTAGATCATCGATCGCCTATGACCGGGCAGGGACTGGATCAGCGCCTGGCGGCTGCAAGGCTTCGCTCGAATAATAATAAAACAAGCACACCACCGCCACCGCGCCCAACACATGCCAGGCGGCATGCCCCTGCAAAATGCTGTTCTCCAGGCACACGATGCGCTGGTTATCCAAAATCCACAGCCCATAAGCCGCAGCAAACAGCCCCAACCCGGCGTTCAGCCAGGACAGGCGCATGGGCGGGCGCCTGGAAAACCAGTACCCGTACTCGAAGAGCAGCCCCAAAACCAGCACGATCGCAAAAACATAACGCCGTGTCTCGGGGATGGCAACCTGGAGGATCGTCAAACCCAGGTTGAGCAGGCCGTATATTGTCAATGATGCAGGCTTGCTTATCCGGTACAGCCGCTCCCAGGCGTAGACCAACATGAAAGCCGCCAACAGGAACATGCCCAGGATATCGAAAAACTGCCCGGTAAACGTCAGCGAGGCGTGGTAAAAAGCGCTGCCCAGGCCAGTGATCAGGCTGGCTGCAGCGATGAGAATCATGTAAAGCCCCGGTAATCGGCTGTCTTGCGCTCGAAATTTCAGGCTCAACAAAATCCAGGTGGCGCTGAACACAAAGGCCAGCGAAGACCAGGCGTTGACAGACTGCCGGATTGGGCTTTCCAGGTCGATGGCTTCGCAAAAGCAACCGCTCCCCAGGCAGGTAGCCGGCTGCCAGGCCTGCCAAATTCCAGCCGGCAGCGCCCCCAGGATGCCCATCATCACCAGCGCAAGCAGCGCTGCCAACGCAAAGGACAGCACAAGCAACCACGGCCAAACTATCTCTGTCTTCATGCCTCTACCTCCAGAACCTGGTTGACCAACATCTCGAGCGTTCGCTCATACAGCGCGCCCGGATCACTGATAAACGGGGGGAACTGCCCACCAATTTCCAGGACTGCCAACCCATGCACCTGCGCCCAGATCACCAGCGTCAGGTACAGCACCTCGGAAGGCGCCTCCCCGCGCGCCTGCGCCCAGACTTGAAACATAGCCTGTAAATCCGGGGATATCGATCCAGTTGGCATAGGCTTGAGAAGGCCAGCCGCATGTGCGTTGGCCAGGGTTTCGCTCAAAATTGCCAGGGCGCGCGCTGCTGCTGGCATGGTAATTTCCTGCGGGGCGACATATCCCGCGATCGGCGTACCGAAAATCAACTGGTAGCGCTCCGGATAGGTAATCGCCCATTGACGATAGGCCATCCCCAGGGCATATAAACGCCGGGCGTGTTGGACGGCGGGCAACCCGTCCACTGCGGCCTGCAAAGCGTCGCCGAAAGAGTGGAATGCGTCCACGATCAGGGCAGTCACCAGGGCGTCGCGATCGGGATAATAGTTGTAGATGGCCGGGGCGGTGATGCCCAGCTGGCGGGCGACAGCCCGCAGGCTGAGCGCCGCCGCACCGGCCTGAGCGATTTGCTCCCAGGCTGCCGACAGGATGCGGACGGGTAAATCGGTCAATTGTTGGTCACGCCGTGGTCGTGGGGACATGGCTGCTTCTTTAAATAAACACCGTATAATTACGTTTTAATTATACGGTGTTTATTTATTTTGTCAATCGGAAAACCTTACTGAGAAAACATAGGCACACTAAAAAGCCTGGCGCGCCGCCCTGCCAACACACAGCCAATCGCTGAGGTCGCCCCCATCCAGTGCATCAAATTTGGCCTTGACCCTTCGAGATGATTATTACTGAAAGAGATTCTGGATCACTTCACCCATCACAAATGAAAGCTGTTTTCTATGATATATCAATTTTTTTTGATGTGGGCGATGAGCGCTGGCGGAACAACGCCAATTACCGGTTAATGTTTTGTTAAGGATAACAAATTCAAGCAACATTCGTCGAATTGGAGCGTAGAATCAAGTGGAGGAAAAAAATGATGAACCGGAAACTCCTTTTTCCTGTTTTGACAGTCCTGCTGCTCGCGGCGCTCACCAGCAGCCCTTCCCAGGCTGCCAAGAGCTACTACGCCGAACGCTACGATGTCACCATCGCTGTCCAGCCAGACGGCGCTTTGATCGTCACTGAAACGGTGGTATTCCGCTTCGAAGGCGGGCCATTCACCTACGTTTTCCGCGACCTGGAATTCACCAACCTGGACGAAATCGACCGCTTGCAGGCCAGCATGGATGGCCAGGCCTTGCCGCAAGGAACCCAGGCTGGCCAGGTAGAGATCGTGGCTGGTAAGCCGCTCAAGGTAACCTGGCATTTCCCGCCCACCAGCGACGCCAGCCGTGAGTTCACCCTGGTCTATCGCGTGCAAGGCGCGCTGCGCAAGAACAACGATTCGGATGCGTTGATCTGGCGCGCTATCCCTGAGGAGCATGAATACACGATCGCCAACAGCACAATCCGCCTGCAATACCCGCCTGGCGTCAACCCGCTGCAAGCGCCCAACCTGTCGATGACCCCTGTGGTGGTGGAAACCGGCGACCAGTCGATTACCTTCGCTATCCAAGGCATCCAAGACGACACGCCGGTCGACCTGACAGCCAACTTTCCACCCAGCAGCCTGCTGACACAGGCGCCAGTCTGGCAGGCCAGGCAAGCAGAACGAACCCGCCGGACTGCCGAGGCGCTGCCCTACGGCTTTGGCGCGGCTGCCATCACAGGCTTGATCAGCCTGGTTGCGGTTGCCCTATATGGGCAGAGTTTTCGCCGTGAACGCGACGCCGCCAGCGATTTTGTTCCTTCCTACATTGCTCCCCCCAAAACGGTTGCCCCAGCCGTAGCCGCCCGGCTGAGCGGCGCATCCTACCCCTTCCTGGGCACGCTCTTCGACCTGGCTGGTCGCGGCGTACTGAGCATCGAAGAAGGGGCGCGCAAGTGGGGCAGCCGCACTTTCGAGGTCATGCGCCACTCCAACGACCAGGACCTGACGCCTCACGAACAGGCTTTCATGCAGGCCTTCTTCCGCAAAGCCAAAGGCGAACGGGTTGCCCTGACCGAAATTGCCGGGCTGGCATCCAATTCTACTTATTCCCGGGCGTTAGACGACGAACTGGCGCGCCTGGGCTGGCGCGATAACCAACGAAACGCCAGGCGCAACCGCTTTTTGGTCTTCGCAGGCCTGGGGCTTTTTGCTGGCCTGGCGATCTTGCTAGCCGGGCTGATCTTCACCGCCGCGACCGCGGATAACGGCGGAACGCTGGTATTGACCGCCATCCTGATAGGCAGCGGGATCGCGCTGGTGAGTGCCAGCCTGGTTGGTTTTATCGTTACCGCTGTGATTTCGCCGCTTTCGGATGAAGGGCTGCGCCAGGCAGCCGCCTGGAAAAGCTTCCAAAGCCACCTGGTAGGGATCACCCGCCAGCGGGAGCCGGTCATCGCCCCAGATATCTTCGAGCGCTACCTGGCTTACGCAGCCAGCTTTGGCGTCGCCACCCAGTGGGTCAAATTCTTCAGCAAAGTCAAAGATGTCCCAGTTCCGGCCTGGTTCACCGGGTTGCAAACCAGCCTTCAGGATGGCTCCTTTGCCGCCATTATTGCTGCGATCAGCGCAGCCGACTCTTCGGCTGCTTCCGCTGCCGGCGCTGGCGCCAGCGGCGCCTCGGGCGGTGGCGCCTCTGGGGCAGGATAAGTGAAATTGACCCGCATTTCTTCGAGCCGCAGCCGGTTTCCCATAAAAAGACCGGCTGCGGCTCAACCTTGTGCTACAATAGACGGGTTAATGGATGGGCAAATATTAAAGTACAAGGAAGCTTCTCATGAATGATGCGGAATTAAATGACAACAGCAACGCGACTGGCGATCGGATCGCCTTACTGAGCGGGCAACTCCCCAGCGGCGCCAGTATGACCGACGAACTGCCGGTCGCCAAACTTAGCGACCTGCCAGAAAAATTACAGCAAGGCATTGCAGAAGCCGGTTGGCCAGAGCTAATGCCAGTGCAAGCCCGGGCACTCCCCTATTTGTTTGCACAACGCGATATGATGATCCAATCTCGAACCGGCAGCGGCAAAACCGGGGCGTATTTGCTGCCCATTTTGGAAATGATCAACCCTCGCCAACTTTCCACCCAGGCCATGGTGCTGGTTCCGACCCGCGAGTTGGCCCAACAGGTCACCGCAGAGGCTGAAATACTCGGGCGCGCCACCGGCGTGCGCTGCGTCAGCGTGTACGGCGGTGTCGGGTATGGCGAACAGTTGGCGGCCTTCAAAGCCGGGGCGCACCTGGTGGTGGGCACCCCAGGGCGGGTGCTCGATCACCTCTTACGGCGATCGTTGTCATTGGAAGCGTTAAGATTCCTGGTCTTCGACGAAGCCGACCGCATGCTCTCGATGGGTTTTTACCCTGATATGGTGCGGGTGCAGTCGTATTTGCCCAAGCAGCATGTCAGCACGTTCATGTTTTCGGCGACCTTCCCGCCTCAGGTCATCCGCCTGGCAGGCCAATTCCTCCACCAACCGGGTTTTCTCAACCTGAGCAGCGACCACATTCATGTGACCGAAGTCGAGCATGTCTACTATGTCGTTCCCGGAATGGATAAAGACCGCAGCCTGGTACGGATTATCGAAGTCGAGAACCCACTTTCTGGTTTGATCTTCTGCAACACCAAAGCGCGCGTCGAATATGTCACCGTAGTGCTGCAGCGTTTTGGCTATGACGCCGACCAACTAACCTCAGATCTGTCGCAAGCTGCCCGTGATAAAGTGATGGAGCGCGTACGCCAGGGGAGCCTGCGCTTTCTGGTAGCCACTGATGTGGCGGCGCGCGGCATCGATCTGCCTGAACTTTCGCATGTCATTCAATATGAGCCCCCCGAAGACCCGGAAGCCTTCATCCACCG
>JAGUYW010000060.1 GCA_020061105.1 Anaerolineales bacterium
GATACCACAGCGCCTCAACCAAATTCTCCTCCACCGGCGCCATTCCATCCAGGAACAAGGCGCTGCCCGTCTGCCAGGCTTCAAAAGACTTGCGCTGCTCCTGAATGCGCTCCCAGGTCGCTGCGCCATCTTCTGGCGGCGCGCTGGCTGCCCGCTCTTCCACTCGCCCTCGCCAGACCTGCTCATCCGAAACGAAGGTATAGATTGGCCGGAAAGCCGCCCCATGTCGCTCGGCGATTTCCTGCGCCAGCCGGCGGTCTGCGCCCATGAAGACCGAGTCGATCACCACGCTCACGCCAATCGCCAGTTGGCTTTCCGCCAGGACGAGCAGGATCCCGATCAGCGTTTCCCAATATGGATCGGCCTGCTCCCGCATGCCTGCAGGGATAATCGCCACCAGGTCGTCAATCCGCAAGAGCGGCTTACCCAACTGGGCTGCCAGGCGCCGCGCCAGGGTGGTCTTGCCTGTGCCGGGTAATCCCGAAAAGATCGTCAGTGTGGCGCTCAATGCTGGATTATACAACAAGCTGCCCGGGCGCGGCGCATCTGAGTTTGTATCAATTCATTCTCCCGAAAGGGGGCAATCGCGTGGAGTAGCATTTTTTGGGTGAGTTTCTGGGTGAATGGGTAACCCCTCATTCTGTTCTTTGGGGTGTTTAATGATATTCATCGAAGGTTTATCAGGCTGTGTAATTTTTACCCGCCAAAGATATCCATAAAAGGAGAAGAAACATGAAACCCCACCTCTTTCTCAAGAACCCCTTGGCTGTATCTCTCATCATCCTGTTGGCTTTGGCGATGCTGCTGCAGGCTGGCGCGCCAGCTATGGCTCAGGAAACCAGCCTCGCCTCGAGCGCCATTTTTCCCGCCGCCTTACCACAGCAACTCGGCCTGACCGATCCTGCCGAACTTCAGGTTTTCCTGGATGATCTCTTGGGAAGGCAGATGGAAGAAAATCACATCGCCGGGGCCGCTGTCTCTGTCGTCAAAGATGGCGATCTGTTCTTCACCAGGGGCTATGGCTACGCCGACCTTGAGAAGAATCTCCCCGTTGATCCCCAACATACGCTCTTCAAACTTGGCTCGGTCACCAAGCTGTTCACATGGACGGCGGTGATGCAGCTCGTGGAGCAGGGAAAACTAAGCCTCGATGCAGACATCAACACGTATCTCGATTTTCGCATTCCAGACACCTTTCCACAGCCGGTCACGCTCAAGCATTTAATGGCTCACACCGCAGGCTTCGAAGACCTGCATGCCGGATTGGTCGTGTTAGAAGAAGAAGACCTGGCGCCCGCCCGCCAATGGCTGGTTTCGAATATCCCGGCGCGGGTTCGCCCACCTGGCGAGCGCCCGGGGTATACCAATTACGGCGCCGCGCTGGCGGGATATATCGTGGCGCGGGTATCCGGGCAATCGTACAGCGAATATGTGCAGGAGCATATCCTTGATCCACTGGGCATGCAAAGCGCAACCGCCCGCTGGCCCTCGCCGCCCGAGTTGCAGGCGCGTGAATCTGTGGGCTACATGTACGCTGAAAATGGCTTTCAGGTATTCCCACAGTTGTTAAACCACGCAGATCTCTTTCCAGCCGGCATTATGCGCGCCAGCGCCACAGATATGGCGCGCTTCATGATCGCCCACCTGCAAGACGGCCGTTATAGCGACGCAGCGATCCCCGAAGCGCGCATTTTGCAAGCAGCCACGGCGCAGCAAATGCATAGCACATTGTATGCGCCCGACCCGCGCCTTTTGGGCAATGCTTACGGCTTTTTCGAGTTCAGCGACAATGGCCAACGCGTCATCGGCCACAGCGGCGGCGCAGAGCCGATGGAATCCATGCTGTTGCTTCTGCCCGATCAGAACCTGGGTGTCTTTGTGGTGTATAACAGCCTTGGGGCTGGAGAACTCAACCGCCAGCATTTCGGTTTTCAAAGGGCGTTCTTTGATCATTACTTCCCAGCCCCGGCGCTCGAAGCGCTTCAGCCCCCGGCAGATTTCGCCGAACGGGCGCAGCGTTTCGTGGGCGTTTACAGGTGGACGATGAGCTCGTACACCACCTTCGAAAAATTCTTCGCCCTCATGGGGCCGACCATTTATGTCAAGAACCCCGGCGATGGCACGCTGCTGCTCGAGTCGCCCTTTGGTGAATGGCGCATCGTCGAAGAGCAGCCGCTCTACTTCCGCCAGGTGGATGGGCCGTTCCACATGGCCTTCCGCCAGGACGACCACGGGCGCATGGCTTACCTCTTCACCGATCTGACGCCCATGATGGCCTTTGAAAAAGCGCCCTGGTACGAAACGCCCGGTTTTAGTCTGCCCTTGCTGGCGCTGAGTCTCTTGTTGTTTCTCTCCATCCTACCGGTCGCCTTGATCCGTTTCATTGGTGAACGGCGCCAGGGTAGCAACCGGCAGCCTGCAACCCGCCGCGTTCGCCTTGCCTTTCAGCTCATGGTTGTCATCAGCCTTCTCAACCTGCTATTTATTGCCGGCAACCTGATCTGGGGCGAGCAGATTGTGTTCGGAATTCCGTTCGCCTACAAGGTCGTATTGGGGCTGGGGGTTTTGTCCGCCATCCTGACAGCTGTTGGGCTGGTTTTCACCCTGCTGGCCTGGAAGGAGCGTTTTTGGGGCTTCTCTTTCCGTCTCTATTACACCCTCGTGACAATTGCCGCGCTGGCGTTCGTCTGGTTTCTGCAGCAGTGGAACCTGTTGGGCTGGCAGTTCTAAAGGACAGGCGTTGCCACGCCGCGAGGACGGATGAAGTTCTCGCTCGTATAAACTGTTTCAGCGCCAGCATCTGGTTTCGATCCCTGGCGCCTGCCGCGCTTATGATCGATGAGTAGAAAGGAAAAGGCAAATGCCTGTTCACCCAATCCCATCCAAGAAGGATCAGTACACTCTATGGCAGGTTCTGGTCATCTGGTTGGCGGCTGGCGCCCCCATGTGGCTTCTCGGCTGGGTGGCTTACCCCGCCCTGAGCGCTACCCTTTTCCCCCTGGAAGCGGGTTTGCTGCGCATGAAATTAATCACGCTTGGCCTGGTCTGGCAGTTTATCTTGGCAATCCTGATCCTGTATCGCGAAGAAGGGAACATCCGCCTGTCCACCATCAGTCGCCGCTTCTGGCTGACCCATCCGGTATCGCCATCAACCGGAGAAACGAAAAAAGCCCTCTGGTGGTGGATCATCCCCCTCTTTCTGCTGGTTGCCGCCCTGGAAATTGGACTGAGATCGCCGCTGGAAGAAATCTGGCTCAAGATCTTCCCCTTTTTCGCCGACCCTGGAGGGAATAATTTTGAAGCGGCGTTCGCTCCTGAAATGCGCAGCCAATGGATTGGAAATTGGGGCTTTGTGGGTTTATTTGTAATCTCAGCGCTCTTCAACACATTTCTCGGAGAGGAATTGATCTTCCGCGGCGTTTTGCTGCCGAAAATGCAAGGCCTCTTTGGCAGGTGGGATTGGGTAGCAAACGGCCTCCTGTTCTCCTTCTATCACCTTCACCAACCCTGGGGCATTCTTGCAACCCTTCCAGCAGACCTGGTGCTGGCGTTTTCAGGCAAGCGCTTTCGCAGCAACTGGTTCCCCATCATTTTGCATTCCGGCCAGAGCGTGTTTTTCCTGATTCTGGTTCTCGGCCTCGTTCTTGGCCTGCCATGATCTCGATTTGAAAAAGCGCTAAAATTAGTTGACAGGTTAACTAATTCCGATTAAAATATAGTTAACCTGTTAACTATAGGAGAGTCCATGCACGACATCCGCGACATCTGGCTGTATGCCAACCACATCCTGTGGTCCTCTCGCCAGATCATCAATGAGCGCTTGAAACCGCTCCATCTCAGCAGCGCCGAAGGCAATATCCTGCTGCATCTGCTCACGCGCCAGCAGCCCCTGCCCCAGGAAGCAATCGTAGCCCAGCTAGACATCAGCAAACCCGCCGTTTCGCGGGCTTTAAAATCGTTGCAAGCCAAAGGCTTCGTACACCGCCAAAAAGACCAAAATGACAAAAGAGCCAGCCTGGTTTATCTAACCGAAAAAGCCCAAAAAATCGCCCCGCAAATCGAACAGGTCTACAATCAGGTCTTTTCCATCGCCAGCCAGGGGGTCTCTGCCGAAGAGATCAATGCTTTCATCCAGCTATTCGCCCGCGTTTCCGAAAACTTTACCCATTTCGAGTCCGGCAAGGGCGCTGCGGGGAGGCCATCGTGATCCTGAACGACCTGCTGGCGACCGCCATTCTGTTAGCGTATTACCTGGTTTTCCTGTTTATCGTGCCTGTGTTGATCAAATCGTGGCGCAAGCTGCCCGGCGAACTGGCGCGCAAATTCCAACATGTGGCCTTCAGCCTGTCAATCTTCATGCTGCTGGAACACTACAGCTCATGGGTTGCAGCCATCCTGGGTGTGTCCGTGCTGATCGTCCTGGCGTACCCGGCTTTGTACTTGATGGAAAAAACTTCTTTCTACAAAAAATTCCTGGCCGACCGCTCTACCCAGGGCGGAGAGATGCGCAGACAAATGTTGTATATCTGCGCCACCTTCGCTATGCTGATCTTTTTCTATTGGGGCGTCTTGGGCACGCGCTGGTACTATATCGCCGCCGTAGCCGTGATGGCCTGGGGCTTTGGCGACGCTGCCGCCGCGCTGGTGGGCAAAGCCTTCGGTCGCCATCGCATTCTGCACCGCCTGATCGAAAGAACCAAGACTCTCGAAGGTACCACTGCCATGATCGTTTTCGCCGCCCTGGCTGTGTTCCTGACCATGTTTTTTTACGCCGCCCAGCCCTGGTACACCAGCCTGGTGGTGGCGTTGGTCGTGGCGCCGGTGGTTGGCGTGGTGGAATTGTTCTCGCGGCGCGGCTTTGACACCTTGACGGTGCCGCTCACCGCTGCCACCCTGACCCTGCCGCTCGTCTACCTGATTTCGCTGTTAGGCGGTTAGCATGAGCGCATTTTCCAAGGAACAGGCTGCCAGCCGGGAAAAAACCTTGCTGGCAGCGCTCTTGTTGAGCGCCTGGGCGCCGCTCGCCACCGGGCTGGCGGTGCTTCTCAGCCGCTCCACCACCCAGCTGGCCGATTTTATCCGCCGCAGCGTCGAACTCATCGCCCTGTTTGTCTCCTGGTTTATCTTTCGCACCATCGTGCGCAGACGGGAGATCACTCGCTCCGAGCAGGCCAGGCTCGAGCGCTTGTCTGGTCTGCTCACCTCCGCCGCCTTGCTTTGCTCAGGGGCTGTCATCCTGATTGTGGCCATCTCCCGGCTAGATTCCTTCGCCCCGGGCGGCAATGTCATTCCAGGCATGGTCATCGCCGCCTTGGGGTTTCTCACCAACCTGTGGTTTTGGCGCCGCTATCTTCGCCTGAACCGTGAGCAGTACAGCCCCATCATCGACGCTCAATCCCACCTCTATCGCGCCAAATCCTTCGTCGACCTGTGCGTCCTGATCGCCCTGGCTGCCGTGCTTCTCCAGCCCGGCCTCCCCCTCACCCGCGCCATCGACTTGCTCGGCTCCGCCGCCGTCACAGCCTACCTCTTCTGGAGCGGCGTCAAATCAGCCCGCGCCACCCTGAAAAACACCGCCTGAGTTTTCACCTCTGCCCAGCGGAGGGACTGGTCGTCGCTCTCCATTACCCCATTATCGCCTGCTGGAGCGGCTTACAAGCGCTCCAGTTTCTCATCCAGATCATATTCATCGGCGATCAGTTCACCTCGCAAATCACGCCCGCGCTCGAAGATTTCATTTAGCGTGATCCCCCTGGTTTGCGGCGCCTTGCTAATCTGATCCA
>JAGUYW010000039.1 GCA_020061105.1 Anaerolineales bacterium
CGGTTAGCGAAGAAGAGCGCCTGATGATCCTGCGGATGCTTGAGGAAAAGAAGATCAGCCTGGAAGATGCCGACCGTTTACTTTCGGCTCTCGAAGGCAAATAATCGTTTCACGAATTCTTTAGAGGTAATTGGATGACCGAAGAACGCATGCGTATCCTGGAAATGATCGAAAGCGGTAAGATCAGCGCCGAACAAGGCCTGAAGTTATTGGAAGCGCTCAATGAGCACGAACCAGATGAAGATGAATTCGAGATTGACGAAAAAGCGCCAGAACTACAGGCCGGATACGGCGAGCCTGGTGCATACAGCACACAGGAACCAGCTGCAGAACGGGATGAAGCGCCCTGGCGTGCAGAACATGCCGCCCGCGCCTTGCCCCCCGAAGCGGCGCGCTGGCGACGTTTCTGGATGATCCCCTTGTGGGTTGGCGTAGGCGTGACGGTCTTCAGCGCTTACTGGATGTACCGGGCGCAGGTCAACAGCAGCATCGGGTGGTTTATTTGCGCTTCAATGCCGTTTGTGGTCGGGCTGCTATTATTGGCCTTAGCCTGGCAATCACGGCGCGGCCCATGGCTGCATTTGCGTGTGCAACAAAAACCAGGCGAGTCACCGCAGCGCATCGCTATCAGCTTTCCCATCCCTATCCGCCCGACGGCCTGGTTCCTGCGCACCTTCGGTCACCGCATACCCCAATTACAAGAAACCGGCGCAGATCAAATGATCATGGCGTTGGGTAAATCGACCAGCCCAGATAATCCGCTCTATATTCGCGTGGATGAAGGTGAAGACGAGGAGAAGGTAGAAATTTTTATCGGCTGAAAGCAGCCTGGTTACCCAGGCGCTTCAGCATTAGGAGTTTTATATGGCAAGTAGTGAAGAGCGTTTAAAAATCTTGAGGATGATCGACGAAGGAAAAATCAGCGCCGAAGAAGGCGCTCGTTTGCTGGCTACTTTAAGCGAAAGCCGCCGGCCACCGCGCAAAAGTTATGCGCGACCGGCGGGCGGCGCCAGGTGGCTGCGCATCCGTGTGACCGATACGGTGACCGGGCGCGCCAAAGCTACGGTGAATGTGCCGCTCGGGCTGGTGGACGCCGGATTAAATATTGCATCCAAGTATGCCCCGGATATCGCCTTCGATGAATTAATCGAGGCCATCAACGATGGCGCCGAAGGCAAAATCATCGATGTATTCGATGAAGAAGATGACGAACACGTAGAGATTTTCATCGACTAAGCGCCGCTGTCGATCAAGCCGACCTATGAAAACTCAGTTCACGGGCATGCGCGCCTTTGTCGTGTTCTGGCTGGGGCAGGTGCTCTCGCTGCTTGGCACGCAAATGTCCGGTTTTGGCCTGACAATCTGGGCCTATAAAGTATCCGGCGGTTCCGCCACTGCTTTGGCATTGGTGGGATTTTTCTTTCTCACCCCCTTGCTGCTGCTCAGCCCAGTGGCAGGCGCCCTGGTTGACCGTTCCAACCGCAAAATAATGATGATGCTCAGCGACCTGGCATCTGGCCTGGCGACAGTGGTCGTGTTGCTATTATTCGTATCCGGAAGACTGGAAATCTGGCATCTCTATATCACCAGCGCCGTCTCGGGGGCCTTTCAGGCTTTCCAATGGCCGGCTTTCTCAGCAGCCATCACCCTAATGCTGCCCAAAGAGCAATATGGACGCGCCAATGGCATGATGGGGTTGGCTGAATCCGGTTCCGGCATCCTATCGCCTATTCTAGCCGGAGCGCTGCTGGGAACGATTGGACTGACTGGGCTGCTATTGATCGATGTTGTGACCTTTAGTTTCGCCGTCCTGTCATTGTTGTTTATTCATGTTCCACAGCCCGAACAAACTGCAGAAGGCCAGGCCGGGCGGGGTAGCCTGTTGAAAGAATCGCTCTACGGCTTTCACTACATCCTCAAACGTCCAAGTCTGTTAGGTTTGCAACTGATCTTCCTGAGCAGCAACCTGGTTTCTACAATTGCTTTCACACTGCGCGCCCCCATGATCCTGGCGCGCACCGGCAATAACGAACTGATTTTCGGAAGTGTCAATTCAATCGCTGCGGTGGGAGGCGTGGTTGGCGGTCTGGCCATGAGCGCCTGGGGCGGCTTCAAACGCCAGGTACATGGCGTGTTGTTAGGTTGGGCGCTGATGGGACTGGTGGGAACAACCCTGTTGGGCTTTGGGCAGGAACTGGTCATCTGGTCAGTCGCCAGTTTCCTGGGATCTTTTCTCGGGCCTATTATTAACGCCTCCAACCAGAGCATCTGGCAGACCAAGGTTGCGCCGGATGTACAAGGGCGGGTGTTTGCCATCCGGCGCCTGATCGCCTGGCTGGTGACGCCGCTTGCTACCCTGATTGCTGGCCCATTGGCTGATTTCGTAATGGAGCCAGCCATGCAGGCCAACGGCAGTCTGAGTGACGTATTTGGCGGTTGGGTAGGCGTCGGCCCGGGGGCGGGTATGTCGCTGGTATTTGTGTTCAGCGGCCTGGCCATCACCGCCATTGGTCTGAGCGGTTACCTGATTCCGGTCGTTCGCGATGCCGAAATCCTGATCCCCGACCATGCCGCTGTTGCACAACCTGCGTCAAATGAAAACTAGGCGCTCGAACTAAGCGGGCGTGAAGGTTCCCGATTTTACCAAAGTGCGCTGGTCATCACCCTGGTCTTCGAAAATCGAATACTGAAGCTCGATTGTCATGACCTGGCTCAACATGGCTTGCGCCGGGCAGTAGCGCTCTGCCGAGAGTTCCATGGCCCGTAAAACGGCCTGTTCGTCGACCCCGCGACCGCTGACCAGATAATCAACCAGTGCGCTGGTGAAGACCTTGGGGTGCTCATCGGTGCGCTCGACATGCACCTGCACTTCGAAATGGGAGATTTCCTGGCGCTTCTTGCTCAAAATTGAGATTACATCCATGGCAGTGCAACCCGCCAATCCAATGGCAAACAATTCCATCGGGCGAAAACCATTCTCGTCGCCGCCTGCAGCCGATTGTGCATCTAAGGGGAGTTGATAACCACTTCCGGCGGCCGTGCCATCAAAAGCCATGCGACCTTTCCAGGTAACTTTTGCTTCCATACAATTATTTCCTCTCTTGATTGAATAAGCGCCATAAAGAAAATGCTTGCCTGTGCAACACTCCCCCCTTATCATGAGAGCGCGCGTTGCTGCAAGCGGGTTTTCTGCGCCCTGGGATTAACGCCCCAGAAAAGGCGTGACGTATTTCTCCAACATTTGCATACTGATTGCCCCAGTCCAGGCCAGGCGCACGCGCCCATCGGGGTCCACCAGGTAGGAACTGGGCAAACTGAAGTTGCGAAAAGCCTTCATCGCAACCTGTTGCGGGTCAGCCCAAACCGGGAATGTCAACTTGTAACTGGCAGCAAAGGCTGCCACCTGATCCAGCGGTTCTCCGGCCTCGATAGCGATAATCGTGAAACCTTTGTGCTGATGGGTGTCGTAGTAAGCCTGCAAAACGGGCATTTCCGCCTTGCAAGGCGGGCACCAGGTGGCCCAATTGTTGACCAGGACATACTGACCGGCGTAATCGGACAGCGCCACCGGCTCGCCCTGTAGATCCTGCAAATTCAAAGCCGGGGCCTCAAAATCGACTGGCTGCGGGATCACAGAGGCAGAGGACTTTTCGGCCTGCTGCCCTGATCGAGCGCTCTGGCTGGGCAACGCCAGCCAGGCCAGGCTGGCAAGGCTGAGTAACACCAGCCCAACGCCAGTCACAATCATAAAATAAACAGGAGCTTTGGTGTGTGACTTCATCGGCGATCTCTTCAAGAACCCTGAAAGGTCTCAATGCCTTTCAGGGTTTTTGGCTTTGTGGCAGCAATCACTTTAACGCTTGGGCAATTTCCGCCACCAGGTGTTCTTCTGGGGCCGCGCCTACCAACGTACTTGCTCCGGCATTAATAGTGGTTTGAGGCACCCCACTGACATTGAATTGCATTGCCAGTTCTGGAAACTCGGAGGCTTCTACCATCTCGGAAATTACCATCGGGCTTTCCATCGCCATCTGGTGCGCAAGCAGCACGGCTTGCGGGCAATACGGTCAGGTAGGGGTAACAAAGACTTGCAAGTGAACCGGTTCGGTCAGCCCTGCCAGGAAGGCGCGCGTCTGGTCGTTTAGGCGCGAATCTCTTCCCGAAACCAAAATCAGGGAATGGATCAGGGTGCTGAACTCGTGCCCGGCTGGGATGCCGGAAAAGCGCACGCCGTAATCCACGCGTTGTCCATCCTGGCGGCCAACCATCACAAAACCCGGCGCTTTGTCCACGCCGAACTGCTGCGCCAGGGCCGCATCTTCTTCCAGATCATACTCATTCAGGCTGAGCTTATCTGAGACGCCGATCACTTCGCTGAGCAACTGGCGAGTGTCGTCGCAATAATCGCAGTCGTTTTGGCGACCAAAGAACATCACCTCGACTTCATCTTGCAAGCCATCAAACACATCTCGCACCTGGGCGATGATTTCATCGTTCAATAATTTATCTGTCATGGGTACCTTTCAAAAAGTAATCGTATCTCCCGTGATTGCCTCCCAACGGGAGGGATTAAACCTATCAACTACAACCGCCCCAGGCGCCATCCACCACGCCGCAGTTTGGGCACGACAGGTTCAATAATCCATCATAATCCAGCCGCTCGACCTGGCAATTCGGGCATAAATCGCCAGAACGCAGTTGAGCGGCGTTTTTTTGAGCACCGAGGCTCAACTCCACCAGCCCGTGCGTCAAAGACAGCGCCGGCTGGCGTTCCTTCTTCACGGCTCTCTCAGCCATCTATGCACCCGCAGAGCCCTGTTCTTGACCAGCGGTGTGCAGGAACTCGTCCAAATCCAGGCAGTGAAATAATCGTTCTCGGACATCGTCTGGCATTTCAGACGCTGGAGCGGTTTGTTGGTAAAGGGAAACTGTTTTGCGCAGTGAGTCGATCACCACCCGGCATTTCTCGCAGGTTTGCAGGTGGCGATCAATTTCGTCACACAACTGCTGCTCCAGGGCGCCATCGATAAATTCCGAAAGCACGCCCAGTAAATCGCGACAATGTCCATGCTCGCTCATACATCCACTCCAGCCGGGCGCGCCGAGTCGATGCGCGCCCCAAAATAACCGGTTAACAATTCACGCAAGCGCATGCGAGCGCGAGACAGGCGGGTTTTCACAGCTGTCTCGCTCAGACCCAAAACTTCGCCGGTTTCCAATGTCGACAATCCTTCGATATCGCGCAGCAGAAAAACCACCCGCAAACTATGCGGCAAGGTTTCAACTGCCTTATCCAGGTAAGCACGCGCCTCGCTCGACATCAATTCGTTCTCCGGTAAACAACACCAATCTACAATTTGCAACGGTTCCATCTCTTGTTCATCATTTTCCAAGGGCTCATCCAATGAGATGACAACTCGACGGTTCTTGCGCAGCAGCATCAACGCTTCGTTGGTAGCAATCCGGTACAGCCAGGTCGACAGGCTCGAGCGCCCATCAAAATTCTTCAAAGCCCGCAAAGCCTTCAAGAAAGTTTCCTGCAGTACATCCTCAGCATCCTGAGGGTTGCTGACAATTCTCAAAGCCAGGCGATAGATCACGCCCGAATAGGCCTCAACCAGGCGGGCAAATTCTGCCCGGTCTCCGACGCGTAATTTTTCTAAAGAAAAATCTTCAACTCGCTTGGGTCTGTCGCGCTCAACAGGTTCATTAATCATTAGATGCATCCATGTTCAAAAGGTTACCTGGCAAATTGTATCACACCGTTAAATTCGGCTCACAGAATTAGGGATTTTATACTACAATGAGAATAACAAGAGCCACTCAACAATTCCTAGAACAAAAATGATTACCCTGACCACTGATTTCGGCTTGAAAGACGGCAATGTCGGCGTGATGAAAGGGGTGATTTGGAAGATCGCCCCAGGAACACCGGTTGCGGATCTCAGTCATTTGATCGAACCGCAGAATATTCGTGAGGCAGCCTTGATCCTCTATCGCTCTGCGCCGTATTTTCCTGATGGCTGCATCCATGTTGTGGTGGTCGATCCTGGAGTGGGTACCGCCCGGCGACCCATGGCAGCGCAGATCGGCGCGCAGTATTTTATTGGCCCAGACAACGGCGTGATTAGCCTGTGGTTGCAGCATGCCGAAGCGCTCGGGCTGGCAACGCGCTTCGTGCACCTGGATCGACAGGAATATTGGTTGCCAGAAGTTAGCCATGTATTCCACGGGCGCGATATTTTCGCCCCGTGCGCCGCCCACCTGGCGGCTGGGACAGCGCTTGAGCAGCTTGGCAGCCCGCTGAACGACCCGCTGCGTTTAGAGTTTCCACAACCGGAGCGCACAACCAACGGCTGGCGCGGCGAAATTATCCATCGGGATCAATTTGGCAACCTGGCTGCCAATATCCGCAGCGAGCATCTGGAAGGGTTGCATGTCGTAACGGTTCGCCTGGTTGGGGTTACTATCAATGGAATGTGTAACACCTTCGGGGAGCGCCAGCCGGGTGAATTGGTTGCCTTGCTGGGCAGCACCGGCAACCTGATTGTGGCGGTGGTCAATGGCAGCGCCGCCGCACGGTTGGATGCACAAGTAGGCGATGTGATCGAAGTCGTCGCCTATCCTTCAGCGAAACCTTGAACAGCATGACCGCCCTACACATCGATCGCCTGACCTTCCGCTACCGCGACCGGCCTGAACCCTCGCTTAATGATATCTCCTTCCAGGCACAGGCTGGCGAATTGCTGCTGCTGGCTGGCGCCAGCGGTTCAGGCAAAACCACCTTGATCCGCTGTATCAATGGGCTGGCGCCGCGCAGCTACAAAGGCGAGTTGCAAGGTCAGGTCTTATTACAGGGGCAGGATAACACCGGGTTGACTCTGGCGCGCATTTCGCAAGTGGTTGGCACCGTCTTACAAGACCCTGAACGGCAAATTCTGGGCACCCGTGTGCGCAGCGAAGTGGCTTTCGGATTAGAGAACCTCGGCCTGAACCGGCCAGAAATTAACCAGCGCATCGATGAGGCCCTGGAGTACCTGGGTATCCCCCACCTCAGCCAGCGCGAAACCTTCAACCTGTCTGGCGGTGAAAAGCAAAAGGTTGCTTTGGCCGGCGTTTTGGCCATGCGACCGAGCATCTTGCTGCTCGATGAACCTTTAGCCAGCCTGGATCCTGCCAGCGCGCAAGAAACCCTGCAAATGGTACGCCGCCTGGTGGATGAAGGACTATGTGTTCTGATCATTGAACATCGCATTGAAGATGTATTGGCAATCCGACCCGACCAGGTGATGTTCCTGGAAAATGGAGAAATGCGTTATCACGGTGGAGTAGAAGGGTTAGGCAAAGTCGTCAATTATCACGAAATCAAGCTGCCAGCGCCGATGATCTTGCAGCGCGCCGCCCGCGATGCGCCGCCGCCAGAGGTGATTTTCAAGCCAGCCGAAACACCTGAGAGCGGCGCCCCGCTAGTTCGATTTGAAAATGTCAGCTTTGGATACCAACGTGAACAGGCAGTGCTAGAGGGGATCAACCTGGAAATTCGGCGCGGCGATGTGATCGCCGTCCTCGGTCCCAATGGCGCTGGAAAAACCACCCTGGTCAAACACGCCATTGGTCTGCTCAAGCCGCGTCACGGGCGAGTGTTGGTAAACGGCAAAGACACGCGCCAGAGCAGTGTAGCCCAGATCGCCAACACCCTGGGATATGTTTTTCAAAGCCCGAGCCACATGCTCTTCGCTCCGACCGTTCAGGAAGAATTGGCGTTCGGGCCAACCAACCTGCGCCATGCTCCCGAACAGATCGCCCGGGATGTAGAAGAAGCCATTCAGATCGTCAACCTGAGTGGGCGCCAGAAAGACCCGCCGCTCTCGCTCTCTTTTGGACAGCAAAAGCGCGTCAGCATCGCCGCCGTGTTGGCAATGCGCTCGCGCATCCTGGCTATGGATGAACCGACCGCCGGGCAGGATTACCGGAATTATATGGATTTTATGGATTCGATTTTGAGCCTGCCAAATTTTGCTGCCATCCTGTTCATCACCCATGATGTCGACCTGGCGGTGATTTACGCCAACCGGGTGCTGCTCATCAACCAGGGCCGGTTGGTCGCCGATGGCAAGCCGGAGGAAGTCCTGAGCGATTTCGAAACCCTGCGCCAAAACCGTTTGGTTCCCACCTCGCTGCTAAAAAGCAACTTGCAAGCCCTGCCGCGCAGCGGGCGCTTCTTACGCGCCGAAGCGCTGGCGCATTGTTCTGGGATCACGCCCTGAGGTCGGACTTCAGGGTATTTCAAAAAAAGCATTTTTTCTTTGAAAGGAGCAACCTATGGATCGAAAAAATATGTCTGTCATCTTATCCCTGGTTGGAGTGTTTGTGTTCTTCTTGCTGATCGTGTGGATCGGTGGGATGATCAACCCGGACCTGCAGTTGGATGAGACCGCCGTCCTGCGTTTCTTCTTCGTCGCCCTCGGCCTATTGATTGTGTTCGCAGTGTACTGGTTCACGCGCGATCGCGACATCTGGTTTGTCGGCACGCGCGAGGTGGTGTATATGTCGATTGGCGCGGCCTTATACGCCATCCTGTCTTACCTGTTCAACGGCACGGTTTTTGCGGTGCCATCCGTCAGCCAGGTGGCGCTGCGCCCGGCAATTGCCATTCCAATGTTCTTCGGCTACAGCTTTGGCCCGGTGGTCGGCCTGTTCACCGGCGCTATTGGCAATATGTTCGGCGACGCCCTGACCGGCTTCGGCCTTTCGCCGCAGTGGAGCCTGGGCAACGGCCTGGTGGGCATGATCGCTGGCATGGCCATGCTGTTCAAGGACAAGAAAAAAGGCCTGAATACCGTGTTGGGCATCAGCGCTGCTGTGGCTGTCCTGGCAACTCTGGTCTTCTTGCTCAACCGCGCAGTTCCGAACATGCTGTTCTATGACGTCGAAAACAACATCTTTGGCGACGCTCAAATTTCCTGGTTCGCCGGGTTGTCCATCGTGGTCGGTTTCATCCTGATCTTGGTGGTGCGTTTCGCCTTTGGCAAGAGCATCGATGTCGCTGCGGCAGTGACCTGGAGCATGTTGGGAAACCTGCTCGGGATCGGCTTTGCAGCGATTTCTGACATCTGGATCAACGGCTTCAGTCCGGCAGTTGCCATCGTCGGTGAGTTCTTGCCGGCGGCTGGGCCGAACCTGATCTTTGCGGCGGTTTTGGTGCCGCTGCTGGTAGCGGCTTACTCCGCTGTGAAGGTGCAATCCGGTCGTTAGGTATTCGTCAGGTTGGATGGATGGCTGGTACAGCCATCCATCCAACGGGTAGAAACTTATGTTAGTCACCTGGCGTCATCGCGAGCGACGCGGCTCGCTGATTCAAAGTCTGGACCCACGAGCGTGGTGGATTTTTTACGCCTGCTTCCTGGCTTCGACATTGCTATTTTGGGATGCCCGCTTTTTGGCCGTCTTTCTGGCGATCGCGCTGTTCTTTATCTTTACTTCCCGGGTGACCTGGCAAGAAAGCCGCCGGGCGTGGCTGTTCATTGGCCTGTTCATCACCTTTTTTGCCATCCTGACTTTTTTGACCGGGCGCGGCGGGGTAGAAGTCTACCAACAAGAGCACCTGATTACCCGCCTGCAGGCGCCTTTCAGCATCTTTGGTTGGCAGCCAGGGGTCAATATCACCGTCGAGCGTAGTTTCTTCGCCCTCAGCCAGTTCTTGCGGGTCTTCAGCATCGCCAGCCTGACCATCTTGATCCCCTATTCGCTCGATCCTGGCCTGTATGGGGTGGCTTTCCGCGGCCTGGGCCTGCCGGACAAAATCGCCTATGCCATGGATCTGACGATGCGCTTCATCCCCACCTTCGGGCGCGACTTTCAACTCACCCTGGACGCCCAGCGAGCGCGCGGCTACGAAATCGAAAATCTGCGCGGCGGGTTGATCGCCCAGGTGCGCAAGATGGCGCCTTTGATTGTGCCCGTCACAATTCATGCCATCATCGGCAGCGAAGACATCATCGACGCTATGGATCTGCGCGCCTTCGGGGTCGGGCCGCGCACCTGGTTGCAGCAGCTGCATTACCGGCGGCGTGACCGGCTCTTGATCGTTTTGGGCGTATTGCTGCTCACCGCCTCATTAGGGCTATCCTTCTCCGGACTGGGAAAGTTTTGGGTGCCAGCCCAGATGCTGGAAAATCGACCGCTGGTGGGAAATCTAACCAAAGAGCAGGCGATGACACAGGCGCAGCAAGAATGCCTGGCAGCCTACGACGAAAGCTTATCGGCCCCGCACGACTTCCAGGCGCGCCAGGTAACCTTGAAAGAAGCCTACGCAATGCTTGGCAATGAGATGGCCTTCGAGCAGCGCCCGCCTGATACACCCGTGTGGATCGTCTGGATGAAAGGCGCCTGGCGAGTCGAACCCCCAGGCGGCAGCTACAGCCAGGATAGCGATCATCCACCGATTGTCTTCCAAAATTGTACCGTGATTCTGCCTGCCAACGATCAAGAAAGCCTGGGAGGTGTCATCGTCACCAAAGCACTACCGCAGTGATGTTTGCCTATGCCACACATCCTGGAATCGCCTCACTTCCAGTTTCGACTGTCTCTTGACGAAGCAACCTGGGCTATCCAGCCGGGAGAAGCTTGCTACCCCACCCTGCATCCAGTGCGCATGCACGCCGTATACACCTGGCGCGGGCTGCCTTTTCACATTCTGAGCGATTGGCGGGGGGCGCAAATCTGCGTGCCCGAACAGGTCGCCTCGATCCACGGCGCATTGCAGCAGCTGCAAGTCTGGCTGCCACCCGATGATCGCGGCCTGCAAGCCAGCCTGACCTTCGCGGCAGCGCTCGAACAGCCGTTCTTCCTGTGGCGTCTGCAATTGGAAAATACGGGGCGCGAGGCCTTACAAATTGAGCGCCTGACCTTGCTATCGGTCAACATCAAGTCGAAGATTCAAAATTTGCGCTTCTTCTCTAATGGTTGGGGTTCGTGGAATTACAGTGGATCTTACGGCCCGCTCGATCGCTACCGGCGCACGCGCCTGGGGTTTCTGGCGGCGCCTTTGCGCACCAATGCCGGGGTAATGCAGCCCACTTTACCCGGGCACTTCACCAGCGAGATGTTCGGCTTGCTCGGCGATTGCGCTGCTCGCAGGGGGTTGCTATTGGGCTTCCTTTCACAATTGCAGCACTTCGGCAGCCTGGAGGCTTTCTTGCTGCTGCTCAGGCCGCACCTGCGCCTGTGGGCCAATGGCGACTCAGCGCGCCTGGATCCCGGCGCAGCTATGACCACCGACTGGGCCTGCCTGTCATGCCTCGATATCGATTCTCCTGATCCATTCGGCGCTTATTTTCAGGCTGCCTGGCGCCAATCGGTGCACGAGCAGCCCCTGGCAGTTCGGAAAGAGCCTCCCCAGGCGGGGCAAACACTGCTGGTCGATTGCACACCCGGAGCAGCCCGCCAGGCGCCATCCAACCGCCAACCCGGCGCCATGCTCTCCGGTTGGTGCTCGTGGTACCAGTATTTCCAGCAAGTCAGCGCCAGCGATATCCGCCGCAACCTGGATTTTATCGCCGCCGAGCGCGAACAGCTGCCGCTCGATCTCATTCAAATCGACGACGGCTACCAGACGCAGGTAGGCGATTGGTACAGTTTCCGCCCTGGCTTCCCCGGCGGGCCAGGTTTGCTGGCGCACGAAATTTGTTCCGCCGGGCTGACGCCAGGGCTGTGGCTGGCGCCGTTCATCGTCGACCGGCGCTCACAGTTAGCCAAACAGCGCCCAGAATGGCTGCTGCGTGGTCGCTTTAACAAGCCAGCTAACGCCGGATTCATTTGGAACAACCTGACCACCGCCCTGGATCTGACGATTCCCGCCGCATTGGAATACGCCAGCCATACAGCGCACACGGCGGTGCATGAATGGGGTTTTCCATACCTGAAGCTCGATTTCTTGTATGCTGCTGCGATACCCGGCCGGCGTCATGACCCAACGCTGACACGCGCTCAAACGCTGCGCAGAGGCCTAGAAGCGCTGCGCGCCGCCGCGGGTTCAGAAGCCTTTTTACTGGGCTGCGGCTGCCCGCTCGGCCCGGCAATTGGCCTGTTCGAAGCCATGCGCATCGGCGCCGATGTCGCCCCAAACTGGGAGCCGCGCTTCCTGGGCTGGGGATTGTATTTTCACAAAGAGCCCGACTACCCTTCAGCCAGAAACGCCATTCAAAACAGCCTGACGCGCGCCGCCATGCACCAACGCTGGTGGTTGAACGACCCCGACTGCTTGCTGGCGCGCCCAAGCCGGCTCAGTCTGGCGGAAGTTCAATCACTGGCCACGGTCATCGCCATGAGCGGCGGGCTGCTGCTGCTCTCCGACAATCTGCAGGCGCTGCCGCCGGAGCGCATGCGCCTGGTGCAGCGCCTTTTTCCGCCTATTGGGCAAACGCCGTGGGTTCTGGATTGGTTGGATTCAAACACGCCAACACGCTTGCGCCTCGACCTGCACGGCGCTTGCGGAGCATGGCATTTACTGGCGCTGTTCAACTGGGAAGACACGCCCGAGAGTTTAACGGTCAACGTGGCTGATTTTCAACTCGATCCAGAAAGCGCCTGGATCGGCCGCGATTTTTGGAGCGGAGAGATATTCCGTTTCGCGGCAGGTCAAGCGCCGCCCCAGGTAACTCTCCCTGCACACGGAGCGCTCTGGCTGGCTTTGCGCCCTGAATTACCCGACAGAGCGCTTTATATTGGCAGCGATCTACACTTCTCCCAAGGCATGGAAGTGGTTGAATGGCAACCTCACTCCAGCGGCGTGCGCTTGCGCCTGGAACGCCCCGGCAAGGCGGAAGGTGTGATCACCCTGGCGCTGCCACAGCCGCCAGGCCATTCGCGCCTGGGGCAGAATCCGCTGCAATGGCAGCAAGCTGGCAGTGGACTTTACCAGGCGCGAGTGGCTTTCGATAAATGGGCTGAGATTGAGATCAGCGTAATTTAAAGCCGGCAGTTACCCTGAACCAATGCCATCCACAGGGTTCTTATTTAGTCATCAATCGTTTTGCATGGCGAGTGCAAGGCGCCGAAACCAGACGCCTTGCACTCGCACAACTTATCCTAGCGGTTGATCAAAGGTAGATAGGTATGATAGATGCTGGCCATCGTTACCGGTAAGCCGACCGCCAGGCCGCGGCCTTCGACCACCAGAACAGTTTGCGGGGCTGCTTGCAGACCGAGCGGTAAATTCAACACCAGCATATATTCCCCAGGGGCAATGCCCGTAAAGATGTATCGCCCAAAGGAATCGGTGGTGGTTGACTGTACGCCGAGTGAGACGCTTATCCCAGCCAGGGGAGACTCCCAAGGCTGGCGCAAGCCATCGTTGTTGCTGTCCCACCAGGCAATACCGCGTACTTCGCCCGGCGCAACGATCGCCATCCCCACCCCCTGGCCTTCATTGTTGGCGAGAGAAATAGGCTGCGCTTGCACGGCGGTCAAAGATGTCGATAAAGTGTAAGCGCCAGCCGGCATTCCCAGGAACCACCCCAGGCCGCCACCCATGCCAGCGCCCTGCGTGGTTCCTGCGCCGCCATCCAGAGTCAGGGTGAAGGGAAGTAGATAAACGGGCTCATCCGGCTGTTGTTGACCATCACCGTCCCAGTCATGATACAACACGCCGCTGATCATCCCCATTAACCTTAGGGGGATTTGTACTACGCCGCCCTGAGCCAGACTAATCGACTGTTCTTCTACAGCCATAAATCCTGCCGGCGGTGTTGCACTCACCGTATAACTCCCATCCGGCAGACCAGCGAACATCGCCCGTCCATTGGGCGCAGTCGTGGCTGGATGCGCCGCCAGGCCGGTCAGGGTCACAGCCACGCCGCCCACCCCTGCTTCGCCCTCGTCCTGCACGCCATCGCCATCCAGGTCGATGAACGCCTGCACGATTGTCAGGCCTGTTGGGCGTAATGGGATCGCCGGCAAAGTGACATCCGCACCCTGCACTGCTAACTGGCGGGTTGCTGGGCCATTGACCACATAGCCAACCGGTGGAGTGATGGTTAATGTGTGCAGCCCATGGCCCAGACTCAGCGGCTGCCCCATCCCGGTCAAACCGGAAATGCCGCTGCTGCCTCCGCCCGCCAGCGTTACTCCCGCCAACCCTGGCTCACCCTCATCTTGCCAGTGGTTGCCGTTGTCATCGCGGAAGGCGCTCCACTTCATGGTAGCTTCGGAAGCTTGCACAAGTCCAGCAGCATTGGCATGTAGTAACGGTGTGGAAGGAGTCAAGGTAATATCGATGAACGAGGTAATGATGCCATTAATCAGAACTTGGCAAATTCCAATACCATAGTTATTGCCACTACAACCTCCCCAATAGTATCCTTGGGTATCGTTAAAGCCAGGCACATCCACCACCTTGAAACACCCACCGTCGCCCACCATCCAGTAGCCGCCATTCAGACCAGTGTACTGGTCATATTGAATGATCGGATTGGCGACATTGCAGGTGCCATACAAATCATAGGAATAAAAGATCAGGCGCGCCCCGGCTATCGGGATCAATGCCTCACCCTGTTGGTATTGCACTCTACCGCCAACCTGCTCGGTATTTCCAGTTAGCAAGCTCTCCACACTAATGCCAATCTTCACGCTGCGTGGATCTGCACCCACAGTGAAGACGCCAGGCGAATCAGTAATGAACAGCCCTGAAGGAGCAGCCATTTGCAAAGCATAAGGTGTGTTAGCCGTTAGACCATTGAAAACGAAATAACCAGCCGCATCGGGCGTTGTAACGGCGACTTCCTGCCCTGCAGAGCTGATCAAGCGCACATCGAAGTCGCCCACACCTTGCTCGTTATTATCCCATTGGCGGTTGCTGTTGCTGTCGAAATACACGACCCCGCTGATATGCCCGACGGGTACCAGCGTCAGGTTATAGTTGCTCAGGACCTGCCCGGCCTGGTAGGTGATCAGCGGTTCATTGTCAGCGAGGTAGCCGGGCGGCGGCGAGGGCAGGCGCAGGCGGTAGGTTGCCGGAGCCAGGTTGCTGAAGCTGAAGATTCCGAAGCTGTCGCTGCTGGTCTCTATCGTAGCCAGGGTGGCCGTGTTCTGCAACTGGACAGTTAACCCAACTGCCAGCGAACTGCCGCTCAGGCTGAAACCGCTGGTGCTGGGAGGCCAGATCTTTCCGCTGATGCTGCCCGCATCGCGCAAGGGTATTAGCAGGGTTTGTGGTGATGAATTGAAGATGACCGGGCCAATGGGCAGAGGCCATAAAGAGGCATATCCGGTGGGCGGAGTGATGTTGACCGGATAGCTGCCGGGAACCAGGCTGAATGTGGCCCCATCGCCGCTTATCGACTTCCCCTGGTTGCCAATCGTTGCCGAGCCGCCGCTGATGTAGGGCTCGCCGCTTTCCTTAACGCCATTGCTGTTGTGATCCAAGAACGGGCGGATCACGAGCGTGCTGGTGGGCTGCACAGCTAACCCAACCGGCTGTCCGCCACCGCGCGATACATTGACGGTATTGTTGCTAGCAGATAGAGTGTTCTCTGGCAAGCCGTCCACAATCTGGGCGCAGACCGGGTTAGGTCCGGCCGGCACAGGTTCGAAGGTGGCAACGCCGCCTGCATCGCTGGCAACCACTTGTAGCTCCGCAGCACCGATTTCACCGCATTGTTTATCCCGCAGCCGCACCGTAACGTTCGCCAGGCGCTGCTCACCGGCGTCGATCAAACCGTTATGATTGCCATCCAGGAAGACAATCACCCGCAGCTTGTTGTCCATGGGTGGTAGGGCAAAATCGATCAGAGGCGATCCACCATTGACAGACAGGGAGGTGGTTTGCATCCAGGTGCTGCCGCCAAAGTTAAGCGTCACGTGATATTCGCCGCTATTAATTGGCGACTTGCTGTACCCCCCCGTAGAAGAACTGGTCAGGTTTGCAATCACATCGCCGGTTGGATTTGTGATAATGATCGCCGCACCAGGTATTGGATCATCCCATTCCGGGTCATAGACGCCGTTGGCGTCGTTATCGAAGAAAACTCGCCCGCCCAAGGACTGGTTTTCGTTGAGCTGGTAGCCCACCTCCAACATCTCCAATGCGCCGATGCCGCTTAGCTCGTACCACTTCTGCACGCCGGTGGTAGGCGCATAACCTGATGGCAGGTTGGCGCGCACCCGGTATGTGCCAATGGGTAAATCGGGAAAGCTAAAGAAACCGCTGTTCCAGAACGTACCCCAATCGGTCAGCGTGCTGGCAATTTCCAACCCGGAACTGTCATACAAAACTACCGGAATCCCATTGTTCGTCGGTACGTTTGTTTCCGTACAATTATTCCCGTTGGCGCGCATTCCAAGCGGCGCGCAGCGATCCCAATACACATACCCGGAAATGGTCTGCGGGTTGGTGGGGTTGTATGGGTAATACACATTCACGTGAGTATTATCAGAAAGCACCACTACCTGGCTATGGGTAGGCCAGCTCTCCTGCCCGGGCACATCCGGGTCAGGGATCAAGCGCACTTCGAGTGTGGCCGGGTTAAAATTCCAAAAGCTCGTGATGGGCTGCTCTGCCGGCAGTTTACCGGTTTCGATCAGGCTGCCGTTGCTGTTGCGCACCTCATAGATGCAGGCAAAGCCGGGCGGCGGCGTACCGGGCAGGCGGCAGTACAGGTTGAGCGAGCGCGCCAGCGTCCCGGTAAAGCTCGTGGTGGCCGCGCTGTCATAGGTTAAAATGGCGGTGCGCTCTGCCGGAGTGAACTGCATTCCCGGTAAGATATTTGCAAGCTCATCGTACGGGCGTACAATGTATGTACCTGGCGATAAGCCTTCGACCAACGCATCGCCGTTCGGATTGGTGGTGACGAAAGCCACACTACTGCCATTCAGCAGCACTTCGAAGAGCATGAAGTTAATCGGCAGCGCCTGCCCATTGACAACTTGCACCGCCTTGATAGATAATTGACCTTTTTTCAGCAGTGTCCAGTTCTCCACCGCGCTGCCGTTGATGGTGACTGGCACAAAGCGCTCGTTCACGCCGTCGGGCGTGATGGTGTTGGTGGGGGGTGTAATTTGCAAGGTGTAGCTGCCGGATGGCAGCCCGGCAAAACCATAAATGCCGTTTGCGAAAGTTACAGTTTGCAAATTGCCCGGTTGTAAAGTCACCACCACCCCTTCGATACCCACCCCATTGGAAGTGCTGATTTGCCCGCTGACCTCGCCGCCTTTCAGGAAAGGCAGTTGGGCGCTGACCACGCGTTGATCGCTAACGTAGACTTCTACTTCACGACTGCTGGGAAAAACGCCACCCGGGGCATCCATTTGCACGCGATACACGCCTGGGGCGCTGATCCGGAAGGCGTAGCTGCCATAGTACCAGGATGATCCGCTGATATGGGTCGCAATCTGGTTGCCATCCGCGTCCAGCAGGCGCACGGTGCGACCGTTAATCGCTGTTTCGGTCGGGTCGGGATAGCCGTTGCCATTGCTGTCAATCCAGGCCCGGCCGTAGATATACCCCGCGTCCGTAGGCTGTGGTGTAAAGGCCCCAGGCAGAAGGCCGAAGTTGATCTCTGTGCCGCCATCTTCACCCATCGAGACCGCCACCGGGGTGGGCGTCGAAATGCAATTGGGAATGGTGGCGCAGGTGTGAGTATTCGTGGCTTCGACCAGGTAGACGCCCGCCTGTGGCGTGAAAACCTGGTAGCCGCCATTCAGGATGGCCGGATTCAGCACGGCGCCAGGCGCCCCCTGCCGGGTGACAGTAATGATCATGTTCTGCGCCGAAAGGATGGGGGCTTCGCCCAGGCCGAAGAAGCCGTCGGCGTCACGATCCAGCCAGACCACGCCATTGATATTGGCCGGTTCCAGCACCACAACGGCAGTTTCTACACTGGCGCTGCTGCTGTTGTTGCTGGCAGATAGGATGACGGTATAGGTCCCAGTAGTTGAAAAGATATGTTCTACCGCTGAGCCGCTGCCCATTTGTCCATCGCCAAAATCCCACTCATAACTGACGCCCGTCCCAGAATTGATACTGGCAGAGAATTGGGCTGGAAGATCTTCGTAAACTGGCAGTGAAACCTGGATCATCAGGTCTTCGATCGGCATATCCAGCACACCTCCTGCGGAGTAAGCCAAGGAAAATTCCGAAGTGCTGCCGTCGGCGTGGGTGGCGGTGGCAGTTACAAACACATTGTCCGGCAGGGTGCTCGAGAAGGTCACATCGAAGATCGCATTTCCGTTCCCATCCGTGGCAACGCTGGTTTCCCCTAAGTAAAATTGTCCTTCACCATAGCCAGTCAGGTCTGCGGCTATGTTATAGTAAAAGTCCAGGATAAAATCTGTATTGGGATTACTGTTCAGCGTACCCTGGATGTGAGTCGTGCCGTTGTTGTACCCCTGGGCAAAGGTGATGATGGGGTAGTTCTGCAGGTTGTTCCCACCTGTATCCGGATCACCAAGATCGTTGATATTCACGCCATCCGGCCAACGCAGGTCAATGCCGAGTTGCGAGTTGGCGTAGATGCGGTTGCCGCGCAGGGTATTGCTCAGTCCGGTGTTTCCCACTCTTACCCCGCTGAAGTAGGGGGTGGCGCCGTTGTGAGCAATGATGTTGCCTTCACCCGGCCCTGTACCGCCGATGATGTTGTTGTTGCCAGAGATAAAGATACCGCTGTAGCCATTGCCAAGCGCCGTTACGCCATCAGCGCCTACACCGATATAATTGCCTGTGATCAGCATCCCTGACGAATGGGTGCTGATCCCTTCATAGGTGTGACCGGAGATCACGTTATCGCGGATGATGACAGGGGTGTACGACATCCCGCCGATGCCATAATTGTTGGGCAGGTTCGCCAGACCGGTGGCGTCCACCCCCATCCAGTTCCCGGCAATGATCGTGGGCGGCGCGTCGGGTTTGGGCTGGTTGTTGAAATAGATGGCCGAGATGGTAGTCTGGCTGTTGCCGGAGATCAGGTTGCGTTCCAGATCGTCGGAAACGCCGTCGCTGTTGGTGCCGATGCGGTTGCCGTAGCCGCCCAGCACGATACCGGCGCGGGGCGAACCACCTGTTCCGTTGGGGATGGCCACCATGCCGCTGATGTCGGTACCAATCTTGTTGCCGGCGACGACGGTGTTGCGCGCCCCCGTTTGCTGCAGCATGACGCCAAAATCAATGTTGCCGGAAATCAGGTTGCCTTCCAGCGCGTCGGAAACGCCGTCGCCATCCGTGCCGATGAGGTTATCGTAAGCGACGTAGACGCGCACGCCTTCGACCTGAATGCCCACGCTGGCTGTGCCGCTGGCGTTGGTGCCAATCAGGTTGCCGGAGATGCGGTTGTGGTGGCTCTCGTTGAGGTTGGTTGTGCCGGTCAGGTTGATGTTGAGAACGCTGCCGCTGATGACGTTGCCCTCCAGGGAATCCCCTTGCCCGTCGCCGTCTGTGCCAATGATGGTGTAGCTGGCTTCTTGCACCAGAATACCGGCGGCGGCGACCGTTTGATTATTTGTGCCCACGGCCGCTGTCCCCGCCGCATTCAGGCCGATGTAGTTGCCCATGATCTTGTTGCCAGTGGTGGCTGGCTGGTAAAGCCAGATGTTCTGCTCGACATTAGCGGAGATGACGTTGCGTTCGGCCACATCGTCGACGCCGTCGGCGTTCGTGCCGATGCGGTTGTTGCTGGAGCCGCCGTCGATCCAGATTCCGCGCTGGTTGGCGACGCGGGTATCCCCGGCAAAATTGACGCCGATATAGTTACCGTAAATCCAGTTGCCGCCGCCCGTTTGCAGGCGGATGCCGCCGGCGGAGCCGCCGATCGCAAAGCCATTGACCACCAGCCCGCGCACGACGCTGCTGCCGCCGGTGATGGTCAGGCCGACGGCTTGCACTCCTGCCAACGCGCCGTTGAGTTCGATCAGAGGCGGGCCGGTGTATCCATCGCCCCCCTGGCTCCAACCGTCAACGGTAACAGGGTCTGTAATGACGGGCAAAGCGCTGGCGGGTTGGATGGTTTGCTGGCTACCCGGGTCACCGATGGTAAAAGCGATGATGTCAGCGCCAGGGTTGGCGTTGGCGTCCAAAATGGCCTGGCGCAACGAGCCCGGCCCGCTGTCGCCTGTGTGGGTGACGGTATAGACAGCTTGTTGTGACAGCCTATCGATCCGCAATCCCTGCGCCCAGCCACGACCTGCCCCAGAAACAGACAATCCAAGCAAAAGGATCGCCCAGCAAAAAGCATTGGTGAGAAATACTCGATTTTTAAACATAATCATCTCCTCGTAATTCCGGGTAACAACTTCTTGTGCTAATTCAACAATCATGCAAATATTGAATTAATCAAACAAAACCAACTGGCTGACATTCGCCCTTCACACTTAATCATTCCGCCGGGCCGGTAACGCCTGGGACTGTGAATGTCAAATCGTTGAGAAAAACGTGTAAGGACTCCAGGTCAGCAAAGCCACGGCGTGTGCCAGCCTGGGCGTCTTCCAGGCTGAAGCGCCAGGCAGAGCCGCCAGGCGACAGATCGTTCTCCTGCCAGATGCGCAGCAGGTAAGCATGATAGGGGCTTTTGGAGTTCTGGGTCGTTTTTGCGGTCATCATAGATTCACATTTTCTGGTAAGATAATCCGGCAGGTGATAGGGTCGAGAATCCTAAAAACTAGACTTATCATACCAACTAAGGGTTAATTGAGCGTTGATTGATCGTTAATCGGAGCATGGATTTGGAAAAGCCAACCTTGGAACTACTTTTGCTAGGCCCAATGCAGCTCTCGGTGGCTGGCAAGCCAGTGACCGGACTGGTTTCCAACAAAGCCAGGGCGCTGCTAGCTTATTTGGCGGTCGAACGCCGCCCGCACTCGCGCAGCACTCTGGCTGGCTTGTTATGGAGCGAC
>JAGUYW010000034.1 GCA_020061105.1 Anaerolineales bacterium
GGAACTGGCCGCCATGCGCCTGCGGCGCCTGCTGCGCGCCCAGGACGGCGTGCTGCTCCTGGGAGACGACGCTTTTGGGGTGATCCTGGAAAACCTGTCGCGGGCGGTCGATTCGTATGCCGTGGCGCGCAAAATCTTCCAAAAACTGGCGGAACCGTTGCAAATTGAGGGGACAAACCTGGTTCTGGAGGTGCAGATCGGCCTGGGGGTGTATCCCACGGATGGGGATAACCCCGATGTGCTGCTGGAAAAAGCCCACGCCACCCTGGGGGGCGTCGAAAAGCTGGAAGCTTAAGCTGGATTATTGGGCGGCAAGGTTACAATTTGCAGCCAATACGAACTGAGCGACTGCGCCACGTTCAGCAGGCCCATAAAACTGACCGGCTTGGTGATAAAGCCGCTCACGCCCAGGTCGTACGAGCGCATGATATCATCCTCGTCGCTTGAATTGGTCAGCACGACCACCGGAATGCGCCGCAAGTCTGGATCGGCTTTGATCTCGCTCAGCGCTTCGCGCCCGTCTTTGCACGGCATATTGAGATCCAGCAAGATTAAATCCGGGTGCAGCCAAGCCGGCATTTCAGCGAACTGGCCGCGCCGTTTGAGGTAATCCATCAGTTCTTCGCCATCGGTCACGGTCACCAATTTATGCGGGATACGGCTTTCGGTGAAGGCCTCACCGATCAGGTAGCTGTCTTCGGGGTCGTCTTCTACGAGCAAAATGGTGACTAATTTTTGAGCCATTGTTATGAACCTCCTTCGGATTGGCGAACCGGCAGGCTGACGATAAAGTCCGCTCCTTCGCCAGGGCGGCTGTGGGCAGTGATCGTCCCGCTATGGCGCTCGACAATTTTACGGCAAATCGCCAGGCCCATACCGGTGCCGGGGTATTGATCGGTTTTGTATAAACTCTCGAAAGGTTGAAACACTCGCTCGAGGTATTTTTCATCGAAGCCAAGACCGCGGTCGGCGACGTGGATTTCGACGAATTCCTTAGGATTTTCAGTGCCAGCGGGCTGGGCGGCGTAGACATGCACCTGCGGCGCAGCCCCTGGCTGGTGAAACTTGAGGGCGTTGTGCAGCAGGTTCAGGAACAAACGGTGCATTTGGGTGGCATCAGCCTCGATGCTGGGCAAGGGGTCAACCTGGATATGGGCGCTGGTCTCGGCAATGCTGGCTTCCAAATCTTCCAGTACATCCCGCAAAACCTGATCCAGCCCCAGCGCCTGGAAGGGTTGGGCGCGGGTCAGGATTTGCGAATAGCTCTGCAAGTCCTGCACCAGGCGCTGCATGCGCCCGGCGCCGTTGTTCAGACTGTGGAGATAACGCTGGGCCTCTTCGTCCAGCTCGTCCTGGTAGCGCCGCAGCAGCAGGCTGCTGTAGACCTGCAGTTTGCGCACCGGCTCTTGCAGGTCATGGGAGGCCAGGCTGTTGAAATCTTGCAGCTCACGGTTGGTGAGCTCCAGGTTGGCGGCGTAGGCGCGAATGGCTTCTTCCGCCTGGCTGCGTTGGATTTCGTTTTCCAGCAGCGCCTGGCCCAGCTGATCGACCGCCTGCGCCAGGTCACCCAATTCACCTTGGTGGGAGGAAATTCCGCTGCGGGCCTGTAAATCGCCGGCTGCCAGGCGGTGGGTGGTAGAGACGATGGCCTGGGTCGGGCGCACGATATACACATTGCCAACTCGCCATGCCATTACCAGCGCCAGGCTGGTGGTGGCGGCAATCAGAGCCAGGTTGAACCAGGTCGAGCGGTTGACTGGGCCATAAGCCACATCCGGCGGGATGCCCACCGCCAGGATGACAGTTTGATCGCCCTGCCACAGTGGCACGAAACCGTACAGGCGCTCGACGCCATCGAAGCCAACCCCTTCAGTCACACCCTCGATGTTTTGCAACATATAGGTTGTCAGCGGATCTTCGGTTATCTTTTTACCCATCCAGACTTTGGTAGGAGGGTAATGCGCCAGGATGGTGTAATCATCATTAAAAACCACCAGGTTCGAGCCTTCCGGGAGCGTGGCGTCTTCGGCTAGCTTGTTAAACCACACCAGGTCGATGCCAGCGTTGACCACTCCGATCATCTGCCCCTGTTCGTCGTAAATCGGGTAGCCCAGCGAAACGGTGCCTTCACCGGTGTTCTTGCACAGGTGGTAATCGCTCATCAAAAAATTTTGGCTGCGGATCAATTGTTTGTAATGGTCACAGTGTTTGATGAGCGGCGTTTCCCCCGGGGTATGGCACAACAAGTTAGCTTCCAAATCGGCCACAAAAAAACCGGTGTACTGGAAAAAGTGCTCATCCGCCAGGTGGGCAAAGATATCCTGGCAATTGCGGATGGTTTCCAGGTCCGTGCCCACGGTATGCGAGAGCGCCAGCAAGAATCCGCGCGCCTGCTCGAGCAAAAATTCCTGGTTCAGGGCAGCCACGCGCGCCAGCGACAAAGCGTCGCTCTGCACCGCCTCAGCCGCCAGCAGTCTTTGTTCGTAACCGGAGTACAGGGTCAGCGCGACCAAAGGCAAAACCACCATCAACAGCAGCCCAACCAAACGCGCCCGTAAACTAGCCCACCACTCGAACATCACCATCCACCTTTTTTAAACAACGAGCAATTTGTGTGGCTGGGGCAGCCCATTGCAGCCAGATGCATCACCCCAGCACAAATTCTTTTTGATCAATGATCGGTTGGCGTGGCAGGTGCAAGGCGCCGAAACCAGGCGCTGCGCACCCGCGCAGCTTATACAAGCCATCCAATTGACCGATAATGCAACCAGAACACACACTTTTAAGAGTACGTTCTGCTATGAGAATAGTACAATTCAAATAAAAAGTCAACCCGCAATTCCCCTTCCGGCATCCCCGCAGTCTATTGAATGGTTGTCAAAAAATCTCGCAAACCCATTGCCACGGCCTGGGGCTGCTCCAGCATCACCATGTGACCGGCGTTGGGGATGATCTCCAGCCGGGCGGTGGGGATCTGGTCAGCCAGGTACTGTGAGTAGCGCACCGGCGTCATGCGATCCTCAGCCCCACAGGCCACCCAGGTTGGGCAGTGAATGTCACCCAGGCGATCAGTGACATCGAAGGCGTCACAGGCCAGAAAATCGCCGTGCAACACGCTCTGGCGGGTATCAGCCATGCGCTTAGCGGCCTGCTGCACCAACTGGGCAGGCGCCGAATCGGCAAACGAAGCGCGCGTCACCCCATCCACGCCGCTTTGGAAGGTGGCCGGCAGGGAAACGCGCTCCAGCAAATCGGGCGCCACGCGCAGGCGCGCCCCGCCGCCGATCAAGCCCAAAGCGCTGACCAGCTCCGGAAAATCCAAAGCCAGGGTCAGGGCGATGGCGCTGCCCATGGAATGGCCCGTCCACACCGCCCGGGATATCTGGATGGCTTGCATCCATTCCGCCAGGCGCATGGCATAGCCAGTGATGGACTGTGAACCTGCCCCGGCCGATTTGCCATGTCCGGGCAGGTCGAGGGCAAAAATATTGAAACCTTTCAAGCGGCGCACTTCAGATGGCCAGGAGAGATGCATTCCCCCTGCTCCATGCAGCAAAATCACCGGTAAACCGCGTCCATCCCCTCCGCCATCATACACATGGTAATAGATGTCTGCGGCAACCGGCATGCCGGCGTCACATTCCTCGCCGCAGGCGATCGGCGGCGTCTTCTGAAAGTGGGATAATCACCTGGATGCGCGTGCCGCGCCCGGGCGCTGAGTCGATGCGCAGTATGCCGTTGACCAGTTCGGCGCGCTCCCGCATGTTCACCATCCCCAGGCTGCCGCGGTTCTCGTAGGTTTCGTCCACCTGCGAGGTGTTGAAGCCCACCCCATCGTCCTGGATTTCAAGCAGGCTGAGTTCATCGCGCAGCATCTTCAAACGCACCCAAATGTGCGGCGCCTGGGCGTGTTTGCGGGCATTGGTAACCGCCTCTTCGGCAATGTAAAAGACCACGGACTGTTTGCTGGCCTCCAGTTCATCCACCACGCGCTGATCGGCCTGGATAATGACTTCCTGGTTGTAGGTTTCACGAGTTTTTTCGGCCATCGATGCCCAGGCCGCAATCAAGCCCTGCGATTCTAAGACCAGCGGGCGCAAGGTGAACAGCATGTGGCGGATTTCTTTGGTGGTGCGGCGCGCCATCTCTTCGACTTTGTAGAGTTCTTCACCAGCCGCCTGGGCGTCGCGCTCCATTAAGCGCCGGGCGAAGTTCACCCGCATGGCAATGGCGGCGATCGATTGGGTGGGGCCATCATGAAGGTCACGCGCCAATTTTTTACGCGATTCTTCCAGCACTTCGGTCATGCGCTCTTTTTCCTGCGCCAGGTCCTGATACAGGCGGGCATTTTGCAGGGCGATCATCGATTGGTTGCCGATGATATCCAGAATTTCCGCTCGATCATCGCTGAAAAACTGGCGGTCGGGGTGGGCAAACAGCAAGATGCCGTAGGTTTCCAGCGCCGCCCGCAGGGGAATGCAATAGGCTGAACGGCAATCGTGCAGGGCGACAAAGCGGCTCAATTCGGGGTCCTGGTGAACATCCAGCGCCAGGACAGTCTGGCCTGATTCCAAAGCCTGGGCCAGGACGCCTTGTTCGCCGGGCAAAGTGATTTTTGAATCTTGAGGCAGCAAGCCGCGCGCCCCAGCTACTTGCATTAAGGGCGGGCTGGGTTCATCGTTGACAAACAGCAGGACAGCGCTGCGCAGGCGTTCGGCCGGCGCGCCAAGCTGGCTCAAGGCGTGGTTGCCCATATCCATGGCCGATTCCAAGACGCGTTGGTAGTTCAGCGAGGAACTGAGGGCGGAAATCAGCTGGTAGATGGTACGCTGGCGTTCGCGGTCATCGACCGGGCGTTTTGCAGGCCTTTGCTCTGGGGTTGGCGCAGCTTTGGGTTGCCCCTGGGCAACCCCCTCAACCGGGGAGAAAAAAGCTACCCCAGCGCCCACCAGGACGTGCAAGATGGCGCTGGCAGCCAGGTTGAGCGTTTGATCTGCCAGCAAGCCCACCCACCAGGCCAGCCCCACCTGCATGAGCAAGTTGGTCAGGATCACCAGCAGGATTCCCAGCCAATGAAAATACAAACCGGCGGTGATCAAGGGCAGCAGACCGACCCACCCCATACTGGCCGGCGTTTGCAAGGTGACAGCGTATAGCAAATAGGCAAAAGCCACATCGGCAAGCGCCAACCCGAGGTGCAGCGGGCGAATGCGGTAGCGCACCCCGGCCATCGACATGGCGAAGATATTGGTAACCAGCCCAAGCCCCAACACCCACAGAGAAGCGGCGTTGAAATCAATGCTCAAGTACAACCACACAGCCGCTATGATCACAAACGCCCAGCGTATTGTGATCGAAATCCAATTCAAACGAGTCAGGCTGATTTTGCGCACACCCATATGATAACCGAAAACGATGTAACTGGAAACAGCAATTAACGGTTTTTTTAGGCGGAATTTTGCAAAACTTCTTTCAAAATCGGGCGCGCCGCCAGCACAGCCCGGGCGCGATGACTGAGGCGGTTTTTTTCCTCCATCTGCAATTCAGCCATCGTTTTGCCCAGCTCTGGCAGCCAGAAGATGGGGTCGTAGCCAAAGCCATTGGCGCCGCGTTCCTGGGGGATGATCTGCCCTTCGCACCGCCCTTCACAAAAGCGCATCTCGCCCTTGGGTAAGGCCAGCGCGATCACGCAGCGAAAGCGGGCCGTCCAGGGCTGCGGCACACCTGTCAGGTGTTCCAGCAAATAGGCGCGCCGGTCGGCGTCGCTGGCGCCCGGCAAGGGCGAGAAGCGCGCCGAATGCAGCCCGGGCTGGCCGTCCAGGGCGTCCACTTCCAGGCCGGAATCGTCCGCCAGGGTCAGCAGCCCGCTGGCCTGGGCAAAGGCCTGGGCTTTCAAGGCGGCGTTTTCGGCGTAGGTTTGGCCGTGTTCTTCCACCTCCATCTCCAGCCCAACCTGCTGGGGCGTGACCAGTTCCAGGTCGAAATCGCCCAGCAAGGCCTGGATCTCCTTCAATTTGCCGCGATTGTTGGTAGCTAATAATAATTTCATCACCGGCGCGCCTCGTGAAAACTGATGTTATAATGATGCCACATTTTCTCACCAAATCAAGGTTTTGGCTCTGCCAATTTTCAGGCCCGCTTATCGCGGCGCAGTTTGGATTTTATCGTGTACAGCCCCCGTAATCTTCTGATCCTCAATGTTGGTTTCATCGTCCACCAGACGGTCGGATACCTGCGCGACTTTCCGATCGAGGCGCCTTTTCTGCGCCTGCCTCCCGATCTCGAATTGCACAATTTCGCCGGCAACGTGCGCGTCACCCGCACCGCCCAGGGGCTGCTGCTGCAGGCAAACTTGAACGCTTCGATCCAGATGCCCTGCGTACGCTGCCTGGCGGAAGTCTCCCAGATGCTGCAGGCCGAATTCACCGACCTGTACGCTTTCAATCGCAATTCGATGACCCAGGCAGGCTTGCTGCTGCCTGACACCGGCAAAATCGACCTGAGCGAGACGGTGCGCGAGGAGATGCTGCTGGCAACGCCGATCAACGCCCTGTGCTCCCATGATTGCAAGGGGTTGTGCCCGGTGTGCGGCGAGAACCTGAACACCACCAGCTGCTCTCACGAAAATGAGGAGCCGGATCCGCGTTTGGATGTGCTGCGCTCGCTGCTTGATGACGACCAGCCGGCAACTTGAAAATTACTGGCTTGACAAATGACTGCAGCAGATATACAATCGCTGCATCTTTGGCCTTTGACGAACCATTTGAACACACAAACGGCGACGCGCCGGCGTCGCGCAGGAGATTGGATTGTGACTGCTCGGATCCTGGCAATCAAAACGATTTACTCGATGGCGATGATGTGCACCATGCGCATGATGTTGCGCGCCAGCGACCGGGCAGCCAGTCTCGCCAGGGAGGCTTGATCTCCCAGACGATCAGGATCAGCAGGCTGTCCAGGTATGGGCAGCCTTTTTATTTTGCAAATGAGGTGTGAGATGTCGAAAAATATACTCGTCGCAGTAGCCTGGCCCTATGCCAACTCGCAAATTCACGTCGGCAATATCACCGGCTCTTACCTGCCGGCAGATATCTTCGCCCGCTACCACCGCCTGGCAGGCGATCATGTGGCGATGGTTTCCGGCTCCGACGCCCACGGCACGCCGGTGACCGTGCGCGCCGACGCCGAGGGCACATCTCCGGTACAGGTCTACCAAAAATACCACCACGGTTTTCTGGAGCTTTTCCAGAAACTCGGGTTGACCTACGACCTCTTCACCAGCACACACACCGAAAATCACTTTCGCGTCTCTCAAGACATCTTCCGGGCTATCAAAGAGAATGGCTTTCTGTACACCGAACGCCAGTTGCAATGGTTTGCGCCTTCGATCGGGCGATTCTTGCCCGACCGCTATGTGGAAGGCACCTGCTACCTGTGCGGCTATCCCAACGCCCGCGGCGACCAGTGCGACCAGTGCGGCAGCCTGCTGGACGCCACCCTGCTGATCGACCCGCACGCCAAGACCGACGGCTCGACCCCCGAACTGCGCGAAACCGAGCATTTCTTCCTCGACCTGGGCGCTCTGGAACCGGCGATCACCGATTTCTTGAACCAGCGCGAGCATTACTGGCGCCAGAATGTCCTACGCCAATCGCTCGGCCAGATCGAGGCCAGCGGCCTGCACGGGCGCGCCATCACCCGCGACCTGGATTGGGGTATTCCCGTCCCGGTGGAAGGCTGGCAGGGAAAATGCCTGTATGTGTGGTTCGAGGCCGTGATTGGCTATCTCTCCGCCGCCATCGAATACACCCGACTGGAAGGCAAACCCGATGAATGGCAAAATTGGTGGTTCAACCTCGACGCCAAAGCCTTCTATTTTATTGGCAAGGACAATATCCCCTTCCACGCCGTGATCTGGCCAGCCCAGTTGATCGGGGCGGGCGTGTATTTCGCCAAATTCTTCATTGAGGAAGACAACAAACGCCTGGTCTTGCCCTATGATGTGCCTGCCAACGAGTTCATGAACATGCAAGGCTCGAAGATCTCTGGCAGCCGTAACTGGGCGGTGTGGGGACTGGATTTTCTCTCACGCTACGATCCCGATCCGCTGCGCTACTACCTGACGGTCAACATGCCGGAAAGCAAAGACACCGATTGGGATTGGACTGATTTTGTGCGGCGCAACAACGATGAGCTGGTAGCCACCTGGGGCAACCTGGCCAACCGCATGCTGTCTTTCTCGTACAAGCACTGGGAAGGGTGTGTACCGGAGCCGGACGAACTGCGCCCCGAAGACGAAGAACTGCTGGGTACGGTCGAGGGCGGCTTCCAGACAGTGGGCGAGCATTTCGAGGCGGTGCGCCTGCGGGCCGCCCTGGGCGAGGCCATGCGCCTGGCAACCGAGGTCAACCGCTACCTGGACCGCTGCGCCCCGTGGTTCGAAATCAAGAGCGACAAGGCTGCGGCGGCTAAGACAGTTTACACCGCCTTGCGGGCGATTGACTCGCTCAAGACCCTGTTTGCGCCTATCCTGCCCTTTAGCAGCCAGCGCCTGCACGAATACCTGGGCTACAGCCAGCCGCTCTTTGGGGAGCAGTACACCGAAAACGTGACCGACAGCCTGGGCGAGCACACCGTGCTGCGCTACCGCCCGCTGGCATCCCATCCGGGCTGGTTGCCCAGCCGCCTGCCTGCCGGGCAGCCCTTGCTCAAGCCTGAGCCGCTCTTCCGCAAGCTCGACCCGATCGTGGCAGAACAGGAACTGGCGCGCATGGGCGGCAGCTAGAACCAGGCCCAGAGCGCCAACTGGCTGTCCACACATCACTCGGTTGCCTTAAAAAAAGGGGCGCGATTTTGCTCGCGCCCCTTGCTTTTATCCGTCTTCGTCAGGGCGATGACTCGTACCGTTCAGATGCGGTCAGGCAGCGATCTTAGTAGGCGCTGGCCTGCTGAACCCGCCCACCCGCCTCGCGGTAGGCCTGGCCCCACAGGTGAGCCATGGCTGCGTTGGCGAAAGGAATGGTGACCAATACACCAATCACGCAGGCAATGACGCCCAAACCGCCGATGATGCTGGCAACAAAGCCACCCAGCAAGACCATGATGTACGCCATCGGGACAGCCCGCACCATGCTGATGACTTCCCCAAAGCGGAAGGCGGCTTTCAGTTCGCCCGTGGCGGCAAATTTACCAAAGGCAGCCGGCATCACCAGGCCAGCCAACAGGGAATAGAGAAACACCAGGCAGCCAAAGCACACGCTGACAAGCATGGCAATCGTCATGACGATGTCTTCGCCGGTTTCCTGCCCCAGAATGGTTAAGCCCTGGGTACAGGCAGACACCAGGATGACCGGCAGCAAATAAACCAGCGAGATCACGACCACTTTCAGGCCTTTGACCAGCAAGCCCATGAAATCTTCCCACTGCGGCATGGGGTAAGCCTCGCCTTGAATCACGCGGCGCGTAATTTCAATTGCCCAACCCATGACAAAAAGGCCGCCCACGATCGGAATGATCATCATCACTGCCGCAATGCCGAGTTTCTTCATCCAATCAGGGTCGTCAAACGGGTAAGTAAATGCTTTGCCTAGATTCATGACATTCTCCTTTACAAAATATGAATAATTGATGGTGTAGCAAGTCGCCCTACTATAACAGATATTTACTCAGTCTGACAAGGGATTTTGTTTAAAAAAATCGGGGTCAGGCGTTTTCCAGAAAACAGCAACGCCTGACCCCGACAAGAGGATATCAAGAAACCGGAGCAGCGGGTTTACTGCCCCTGCAAGGTCGTCGACCCATTGACAGCCTGGATGGCTTTTAGCTGCGCCTGGCGGGCCAGGTCGATGGCTTTGGAAAGGGCGCGCAGCGCTTCGCTGGGGTTGTGAAAGCCCATGCTGTTTTCGGCGGCGATGAAGTCCCAGTACATCTGGGCGTCGCGGTGCAGCTGGCGGGCTTCGTTGAGCAATTCGGCGTTCACGTTGGGCGAGGCGGCGGCAATCTTCATGGCGTCGATGGCGTCGATCAGGGCATCCTGGGCGGCATCCATGGTCTCGCGCACCTGCTGCTGAATAATGGCAACCCGCCCGGTGGCGAATGCCACATCGGTATGGCATTGTCCACAGGCTGCCTGGGCGTTGAGGAGCGGGCTTTGAACGTTATGGGTCGAGAATTTGGCGGCCCCATCGCGGGTATAGGGCATATGGCAATCGGCGCACGCCACGCCAGCGTTATAGTGGGTGCTGTTTTGCGTGTAAAGTTCATACTCCGGATGTTGGGCTTTGAGCATGGGTGTTTCTGTTTCGGGGTAGGTCCAATCCTTGAAACCTATTTCGTTGTAATATGCAATGATTTGATCGATATTTGTACCTTTGTCCCACGGGAAAGTCAGGTACTTGCCTTCGCCTGCGAAATAATATTCCACATGGCAGTTGGCGCACACGACGGTGCGCATTTCCTGGCGGGTGAAGGTGCGCCAATCTTTGCCCTGTTCTTTCAGAGCTTCTTCCAGGGCTGGGTTGGTGACGATCAATTTCATCGTTCCAGCTTCGTGGCAGTTGGCGCAGCCAATCGGCTGTTCAATCTGCTCACCCAATTCGTAAAACTTAGTCTTATAAAAATCAGTCGGCCCCATTTTATCCCACAGGCTGGGGTTATTGGCCGATTTGCAGGAATAGCACGTCCCTGGAGTGGTTTCGTCAACACGATCAATCTCACGCACATCCTGCAGGCTGTGCATGTGGCCGCGGTCTTCATTATACTCTTTGCTAAACGCCATGCCGGCAAACAAGACTACCAGGCGCGGGTCGTCTTCCAGCTTGGAGAAGGGAACCGAGCCGCCAAAGACGGTGCGGTTGTTGTTCGTGGCGGTCATTTGAAAAGTGGACCACTGGTTCGGGAAATTGATGCCCCATTGTTCCGAATTGGGTTCCATCGGGGCAATCTCCACCAGCGGTTGGATGCCGCGGTCTGCGATCGGTTGGTTCTTCATAAAAATCAGCACGCTAATCAGGCTTGCTGCCAGGATTACAATAATCCCAGTCAAGATTAAGGAAGATGTTGAGATTTTCACTTGTACTCCTCCGAATGTTGGTAAGGCAAAATCGAAACGCCGCGCTCACCGTGCGCTACGCTGCGATGACATTGAAAACAATAGAATTCCGAGCCATCGCTCATCGGGCCATATTCGATATTGGCAATCGTATCGGCATGACAGCGCACGCAGTTCTCCTGCACTACCTGGCGTGAGCTTTCCTTGGCGCGGATGGCGTCGGGAATTGGGCTAAAGGCAAAGGCGGTGACGTGGTGGTAGCCGGATTGAGCCTTGACAATATACTTGGGGATCAGGGCATGGGGCGTATGGCAGTCGCTGCAAACAGCCCAGTTTTTATGCGCCCCGTGATACCAGCCTTCGTAGACGGCATCCATCACGTGGCAGTTGTTGCAAGTGGTAGGGTTATTGCCCAGGTAGGCCGTAAAGTCAGTCACGTACAGCCCCACCCCCATGACAGCCAATAAGGCCATGATTCCTATGATTAGAGGTATTTTCATCCCGATCACCTTGACAGATAGGCAGATAAATCAGTATTCTCTCATCGCTAACTTAATCTGGACTAATTTTACCAGTATCCATTCGATTTCGGGTGTGACTTTTGTCACATAGACAGAAAGAAGTGATTGGAAAGCCTGTACGCATCCTGACTCGGACCATTTCTCCATTCGAGGGCGCACTACTCACCTATCACTACCGCCGACAAGCTGCGAGTCTGGTAAAATTTCTATGCCATGCAAACCCATGCCCCACGCCCGCTCGCCAGCTCAGATTTCGACGCCGCCGACCTGCTGGCGCGCGCCCGCCGCCTGGATCGCAACGCCATGGGTATTCTGCACGACCTGCATTACCCCGAAATTTACCGCTACGCCGCCTACCGCCTGGATGACCCGGCAACCTGCGAAGAAATCGCCGCCCAGGTGTTCATCCACTTCTTGGAGGCCTTACGGAAACGGCGCACCCCGCGCGCCAACCTGCCTGCCTGGCTGCTGGATAGCGCTGCAAAACTGGTAGACCAGTATTTACAGCGCAACGCAAAACAAAACCCGCCAGCCAGCGCAGCGCTGCCATTACCGCAGAACGAGGCCGAGCGCCAACGCCGAAATTTCTACCTGGCTTTGCGCGCCTTGCCTCCCCAACAGCAGCATTTCCTGGCTTTGCGCTTTAGCGGGCCGCGTAGCATAAGCGAAACAGCCTTCCTGATGGGCCAATCTGAGGAGCGCCTGCGTCTGCTGCAGCAGCGCGCCCTGAGAGAACTGCTCAAACAACTGGGGAAAACCATATGAGGTTGAAACGGCGCAGCGATCCAAAAGCCCGCGCTCTCGAAACCTGCCTGCAAGGCATCCAGGGCGGTATGGGGGTGGAACGGGTGCTTTCCGCCTATCCGCGCTGGGCTGACGAACTGCGCCCGCTGCTGTGGACTGCCAGTATGGCTGGCGCGCATAACGCCGAGCTTGAAATTCCACAGACGGCGCAGCAGCACAGCCAGGCCGCTTTTTTGCAAATCTCACAGCGTATGCTGCCGGCGCCAGAACGGCCTTTCTTGCGCTCGATCCTGCGCTTGCTGTTGGTGGTTGCCATCCTGGCCGGTGTATTGGTTACCGCAGCGATCGGGATGCAGCGCAGCTCGGCTGCTGCCCTGCCCGGAGAAGCGCTCTACTCCGTCAAATTGGCCATCGAACGGTTAGCGCTGGCCTGGCCGAGCAGCCCGGCATACTCGCTGGCTTTGCAACTGGCGCAGGATGAAGAACGATTGCTCGAACTGCAAATCTTGCGCCAGCGCGCCCAAGAAGCCCAGATCAGCTTCAGCGGGGTGCTCGAAAGCATGCAAGGCGACCAATGGCTAGTCGGCGGGACGCCCGTGATGATCACCGGTAACAGTCAAATCATCGGCGATATGGAGATTGGCTTTTATATCGTCGTACAGGGAGAACTGCAAAGCGATGGGCAGATTACGGCGCAGCGCTTGCAAATGCGCGAATATGTGGTGCAGGGCAGGATCGAAAGTATCAGCGGAGAGGCGCTCTTGCTGGAAGACCAAATCATCAGCCTGAGCTTGCAGACCCTGGTGCAGGGCTTGCCTGAACCCGGCAGCCGGGGGCGCGTTATTTTACGACGCGCCCAGGATGGTCGGTTTATCGCCCGGTTGGTAGAAATCCTGCCCTAGCCGGCTACTCCAGGTCGATCTCTACAAAAGCCGTCATCCCCCAATAGACCTGCGCAGCCTCTGCTTGTAAAGACAGCGTCACCGGATAGGTAACATTGCCGCGCCGGTCTTCGCCGAGATAGCCGATTTGGACGATCTGGCCTGCGAAAACCCGCCCGGGGAAGGCGTCCAGGCTGATGCGCGCCGGCATCCCAATCTTCAAATGTACAATATCAGCTTCCGCCAGGTCGATGGTCTCCACCTGCCATTGTGTCAGATCCGCCAGGACGATCAGCGGCGTTCCCGGCGCAATCACTTCGCCTGCTTCCACATTCACCTGTACGATCACGCCATCGAACTCAGCTGCCAGCGTGGCCTGCTTCAAAGCCACCTGGGCAGTCTCCACTGCCGCTTGCGCCTGGAGCACCGCCGCCTGGGCCTGTTCGACAGCGTCTTGAGCAGCGCGCACCTGAAAGGAGCGCTCGCCGGTCTGTAAAGCCGCCAGGCGATCCTGGCTGACGTCATAGATCTCCTGCGCAATAGCGGCTTGCGCCCGCGCTTCCAACACATCCTGGGCAGCCTGGGTGGTCAAAATCTGGTCATAGTAAGCCTGGGCGGCTTGCAATTCGTTCTTCGCCCAATCGTAGTTCTTCTGAGCCTGGTCGCGCAAGATTCGATCGGGTGAGGCTTTGGACTGTTCCCAGACCTGCCGGGCTGCCAGAAAAGCTGCCTGGGCTTGCGCCAGGCGCCGCTCAGCCGCCAACAAATCGGCGCTGGAAGCCTTTCGCAGCACTTCGTTCAAATTATCGTTCGCCAGTTGCAATTCTGCGCTGGCATTTTCCAGGGCAGCCTGGGCAGCGGCGTACTCTTGCTCGGAGTCGAAATACCAGACCGGTTGCTCGATTTCGCTGGGCGGCCTGGCGCGCCAACGTGTGCTGCGCGCCTGGGCCTCAGCGGCATGCGCCGCAGTTTGCGCCATCTCGAATTGGGTCTCGGCGGTCTGTAAAGTGGCCTGGGCAGCCTGCAAGGCAGCCTCGGCCTGCTTGAGAGCGGCGCGCAAGCTTTCGCTTTCTTGCCTGGCCAGCGCTTCGCCGCGCCGCACAGCCTGCCCAGTGCTAACCAGCACTTCGGCTACTCGCCCACCCTGCACAAAACTTAATAACGCCTGGCGCGCTGGCTTTACCTTGGCTTCCGCCGATACCAGCTGCAGGTGATTTTCCTGCAGGCCGTTGGGCGCCGGGGGCGTGGTAGACTCCGGAACCGGCGCCAGAAAAGACCAATACCCCCACAAGCCCAAGGCGGAAAGCCCGGCTACGATCAAAATGCTGAGCACAATTTTTAGACTACGGTTCATAGCCACAATTCTCTTTCTTTTTTTTATTCATGCTTGATGGCTTCGACAATATTCACCGCCGCCGCCCGCCGCGCCGGCAAAAGCGCAGCCAGCTGCACCACCACTACAGCAATTACCGCGCCGGTCAAAAATGGCGTAGCAGTGAACTGGAAAGTCAGGTCATATCCGATCATCATATTGGCGCCGCGAATGAGCACATTGGCGATCACAAACCCGACCACCAGCCCATACACACCGCCCATCGCTCCCAAAGCCAGGGCCTCGGCCAATACCATGCGCAGCACCTGGCTGCGCGTCATTCCCAGAGAGCGCAAACCGCCGATCTCGCGCTGGCGCTCGAGCACATTCATCGTCAGGGTGTTGATCACGCCGAGCACCCCAATAATCACGCCAATCAGGCTGAGCACATCGAACAAACGAAAAGACTGGTCCATCAAATCCAGAATGCTGCGCTTGAACGACTCGCTGGTTTGAACGCTGATCTGGCGGCTGGCCTGGAAACGTTCGACCACCTGGTCGGCGATGTCTTGAGCAGTGTAACCCGGAGCGACCTTCAGCGTAAAACGATCAACCCCCTGGCGAGCAAACCAGCGCTGCATGTCCTCGTAGCTGCCATACACGCTTTGCCCCAGGCCGCCAAAATCGATCACCACCGCGGCTACGCTAAAAGCCTTTTCGCCGCGGTTGGTAAGCAGAACAATTTCATCGCCCTGGCCCAGTTGGTACACATCTGCCACGCTGGTAGAGATGAAGAGCGCTCCGCCTTGCTGGAAACGCTGCCAGTTGGCCTGGGCGTCTCCCTGGTTGGCGGCGAATAACATGTCGCCGACCAGGCGAAACGTGGGTGGGTCGATGGCGGTGAAATAAAATTCCTGGCTGGCGTTCGAACGGGCGGCCAGCATGCCGGGCGCAGCCCGCACCGTCAACGTGCGCGCCGGCGTAACCGCCTGGACGCCGGGCATAGCAAGCAACTGGCGCCCGAACGATTCGCGCATCGGCAAGGCCGAGCGCACAAACAGATCGCCGCCCAGGGCGTTTTCCAGCCAATTGGTCATATCCTGTTCAAATGAATACGCCAGCGAGGCAATGCTGACGATCATGGTTAGCGACACCATCAGCGAAGCAACCGTCAATGTCGACCTGCCTACCGAGCGGTGGATATTGCTGGACCCGATCATGCCCTCGTTCCCGTACAGGCCGGTCGCCAACGGGCGCGCCACAGGTTCCAGCCAACCCGCCACCAGTGGCACCGTCAGCGTTGCGCCCAGGAAGATACTGACCAGGGCGATATTGCCCGCCAGGAAGATGACTTCGTCGCGCCACTGCAAGCCGTAGATCACCGCCAGCCCAACGCCAAATAAGACCAACCCGCTAAACCACACCAGCGGGCGAATTTGCTCGCCGCTGCGCCCGCTGATTCGCAGCGCATCCAGGGGCGAAATGCGCGCCGCCTGCGCGCCTGGCAGGGCGGCCGCCAGTAACGTAACACCCACCCCGACCGCCAGGCTGTACAGCAGCCCTTCCAGCGGTACACTCAGGTAGCCCTGTTTTGCCGTAACGGCGTCGCCCAACAGCCAGATCAGACCGCGGGCGATCACGATCCCGACCCCCAGGCCGAGCGTCGAGCCAGCCAATGAGAGTAAGAGCGCTTCGGCCAACACCATATTAAGCACATTCTGCCGGTTCATACCGATCGCCCGCAGCATACCAATTTCACGGGTACGTTCGACGATGGTCATCGAAAAGGCATTGTAGATTAGAAACGCTCCGACAAAAATTGCAATCAATGAAAAAAAGGTCAGGCCTAACTGGTAAGTAGCTAACATCTGGCTGACAAGTTGGCCGCGACCGGCCGGGTAAAGCACCTGCGCTTCGCCTTGCAAACGCTCATCCAGGAGCAAGCGTAAATTTTCCAACTGCTCCGGCGCTTCGCTGATCTGGCGATCGACTTGCAATGCGATCTCATCCAGTTCATCACCGCGCCCGAATAGATCTTGCACTACTTCGAGTGGCGCAAACGCCGCTGCGCCGTCATTGATCAAAGAGACGCCTTGCTCGTTCAATAATCCCACAATCTTCAGGCGCACCAGGCCATCTGGAACTAAGAACACCAGGTGATCCAACAACTTCAAGCCATTCTCTTCAGCATAATTGAGTGGGATGACCACTTCATACTTATCATAGTCGGGCATGCGCCCGCTGGTCAGTTCATAGACGCGCACTTGCTGATCTACTAGCGGATCGACGCCATACACTTGCAGCAGGTTGCCAGCCGCCACGCCAGTCATGCTGAAGGCAATTTGCCACGAACCGGCCTGGCTGGCCAGCAAAGTGAACTGGCGCACCATCGGAGCGGCGCTTTGAACACCAGGCGCTTTTTCCAGGCGCTCCAAAAAGTCCACCTGGAAAGCCGGGTCGCCGGCGCTCAGCGGCGTCACCACCAGGTTGGCGCCCCCGGTCGCCCGGTCAAATACTTGGCGCAGCGAATCCAAAGTGGTCTGGTTGGTGATCTGGATCGCCAAAACTACCGCCACGCCGAGCACGATCCCCAACAGCGTCAGGGCGGTGCGCCCACGCCGGGCTTTCATGTTGCGGCGCGCCAGGAAAAATGGCGCAGTAAAAGAAGCCAGCCAACCCATTCGCTTGCTCTCCAGGTTATCTCTTACAAGTCAATGGCAGACATCACGGCCGTGATGTCTTGAACCGCCACCCCATGGCCTTCTCCATCCAACTGACGGACAATCCGGCCATCTTTCAAAAAAACAATCCGGTTGGTGTAAGAAGCCGCCCGGGCATCATGCGTTACCATCACAATGGTGGCAGAAAACTCCCGGCACGTCTGGCGCAAGAGGTCCAGGATCGCCGCTCCGGAACGCGAGTCCAGGTTGCCGGTTGGCTCATCAGCCAGGACAATCTCCGGCTGGTTGACAAACGCCCGGGCAATCGCCACGCGCTGCTGCTGGCCGCCGGAAAGCTGGTCTGGGCGGTGATCAGAACGCTCTGCCAGCCCGACCAGCGCCAGCAATTGATCGATCTGCTCACGCTTCGCTGCCAGGGGTTGCCCATCGATCAATAAAGGCAAGGCCACGTTTTCAGCGGCGGTCAGAGTGGGCAGCAGGTTATAAAATTGAAAAATAAAACCCACTTTGCGGCGTCGCAAACGGGTGATCTCTTCATCATTCAAACCGGAAAGGGCTTCGCCGTTCAAAAAAATCTCGCCCGAGGTTGGCGTATCCAGGCCACCCAAGAGATGCAGCAAGGTGGATTTTCCTGAACCGGAGGGCCCCATGATAGCCGTGAATTCGCCGCGCCCAATGGAAAAATCAACCCCAGCCAGGGCATCGACAACCACTTTGCCCATCAGGTATTGCTTCGTCAATTGGTGGGTTTCGAGCACAACCATTTTTTCAGGTTAACGGTATTCCCATGATTTGCTGCGCCAGGTTTTGGAAAGCCTGTTCTACCCCCGTGCCCGTTTTGGCGCTGGTAGTGAACCAGCTTGCGCCAGTTTGCTCGGCCAAATCAGCCAGGCGCTGCGGCGAGATTTCGCAATGTTCTTGCAGGTCTTCTTTATTGCCGGCAATCACAATGGCAACCTGCGGAGAAACTTTGCGTAAACGTTGGACATAGGTTGATATCGAAGCCAGAGTGGCGCGGCGCGTCAGGTCGCACACCAGCAAAGCCCCACTGGCGCCCTGTAAATAACTGGCCTGCGCCCCAGAGAACTCTTCGCTGCCCGCCAGATCCCATAACAGCATGTTGAAAACGGGCAAATCTGGCAGATTAATTGACCGGCGCGAAATCTTTACCCCGATCGTGCTGAGATAGCGGTCATCGAACTGCCCTTCGACAAATCGACGCGTCAGGCTGGTTTTGCCAACTGCAAAATCTCCCAACATGCAAATTTTCTTTTGGATCACAGTGCTTAGATCACTCAAGGCGTCTCTCGCTTTTTTGAGCCATCGCTCAAGGTCAATCAATCTAGAGTATAATGCGATTATACCAGTAGGAAGCAAGCATTCTCCTGTCATACCCAGAACAACACTGGGCAATCCGTTCACAATACATCTATAGGCATCCCCAATGGAGGTAGACATGAGCGAGGGGACATCATCGACGATCAACGAGCTGGAGCGTTTACGAGACATTCTCTATGGCGAGCAAGCCCGCGTCACCCAATCTCGCCTGGACGAACTGGAACAGAACCTGGAAAACGTCCGGCGAGCGCTTCTCAACTCCCTGGAAGACAAAGTCAAGCAACTCTCCGACCAACTGTCTGAACAAAACGCTCGCCTGGAACAGCGCCTGGATGATCAACGCGCCCAATTGACCCAGCAAGGCCAAAATGGTTTAAGAAATCTGAACCAAACTCTGGATGGGCAGGTGCTTTTGCTACAAACTGGCATCAACACATTACAACAAGAATTGCACCAGGAGATCAAAACGCGCTATGCCCAACAATCCGAGAGCCTGCAAAACGCCAAGAAGGCTCTACAAGCCCAGATGGAGCAGCAGCACCAGAACCTTAGCCAACAACTGCGCCAGGCAGCAGAAGCGCTCGAACAAAACAAAGTTTCACGCCTCGAACTCGGCCAGGCGCTGATCGCCCTCGGCAACCAGTTACAAGAACAGCCAGACCAAGAATCCTGATCAACAGGTATGGATCACCTTAAGCCAACCGGCAACGACCCGCTTCAGGATATTCGCGCTATCTTGTTGACGGAGCTTGAAGAACAGTTCCGGCTGCTCGAAGAACGCCTGGCGGCTTTGCAACAACACAACCAGAGCAGCGAGCAAGAACAACAAGCCCAATGGCAAGCCATCCGCCAGCAACTTCAGGCCATCCAACGCCTGGCAGAAGAAAAAGAGCGCGCCCTGCAAAGCAGCCTGGATGACCTGGAGCAGCGCGCCCTGACCGATCCCGAGAAGATCACCAACCGGCTGACGCCAATGATGACCAATCTGATCCGGCGCACGATCGTCGAATCGCCCGAGGAGATGGCGGAGGCGATTGGCCCGGTGATGGGCGAGGCGGTACGGGTGCAAATTCGCGATTCGCGCCAGGGGATGATCGACGCCCTGTACCCGATCATCGGTCAAACTGTGCAGAGGGCGATCTCCGAATTCGCTCGCGAACTACAGCGCAACATCGACGCCCGCCTGAAATCCACCTTCGGTCCGCAAGGATTACTGCGCACTCTGAGCGCCCGTTTGCGGGGCGTGTCGGCGGGTGAACTGGCGCTGCGCGACGCCATGCCGTTCCAAATCAGCGAAATCTTTCTGATCCAGCAAAATACCGGGCTGCTGATGGCCCACATCCGCCCGGGCAGCGAGGAACTGACCAGCCCCGACCTGGTCAGTTCCATGCTCACCGCCATTCGCAGCTTTATTCAGGATGCATTTGGGCAAGAGCAGGGCAAAGAATTGGATGAAATCCAATACGGCGATGAGAGCATCATCATTTACGGTGGAAAACACACCTATGTGGCGGTTGCAATCAAAGGCGTCGAACCGGAGGGCTTGCGCAACCAATTGCGCGAATTGGTTTCAGAGCTGCACATCCGTTTTGGCAATGCCTTGCGAGATTATGACGGCAGCCCTGACAGCCTGCCCAACGTACAGCCGCCGGTCCAACAATTCATTGATTCAATCACTGGCGCAAGCGCCCAAGCGCCCCAAAAAATCCCCGCTCAGCAGCGCCTGATCCTGGCTGCTGGTTCATTCCTGCTCCTGCTGATCCTGGCGGGCGGCTGTTTTTCATTGGTTTTCGCGTCCCGCTTATGGCCGGTGGCCTTCCCAGGCCCGAGCGCCGCCCCCAGCGCCAGCGCCACCCTCACGCCAACTGCCCCCCCTACTGCCACCCTGACACCTACCCCCACCGCCACATTTACAGCCACGCCAACCTCAACCTTCACCCCGACCGCAGTCGCAACCAACACCCCCACTTCCAGCCCCAGCCCAGGCCCCACCATCACTGCTACCCCTCACTTTGTATCGGGCTATATCATCGGCGATGTGTGGGCGCGCACCCAACCCAGCGAACTATCTCCCAGGCATAGCATCCTGTTCGTCAACACCCCGGTAAAAATCCTGGCAGTATTTGGTTATTGGGTACAAGTCGAGTGGATCAACGTCGATGGCCCGCAGCAGGCCTGGATTCTGGCGCGCTGGGTGGTCCCGCTGGAATCGATACCGGCATATTTAATCACCCCAACCCCCAGCCCATAAACGACTGCAATTTAATAAACACAGCGCGCTTCAGGCAATGACGAACCTGCCTGAAGCGCGCCAGAAATACCAGCCGCTTAGTAGATTGGCAAGCTGGGGTCAACCTCGCTCGCCCAGGCGTTGATGCCGCCCTTCAGATTCTTCACCTTGCGAAAGCCAGCGCTTACCAACAATTCCAGCGCTCGGGCCGAGCGCGTTCCAGATTTACAGAAAACAACCATCTCCTTGGCGCTGTCCAGCTCCGACAGGCGCGAGGCCAGCTGCCCCAACGGCACCAACTGGGCGCCCGACAGTTGGGAAATTTGCAGCTCATGCGGCTCGCGCACGTCCAACAAGGTGATTGAATTGCCTTCTTGCAAGCGCTGAGCTAGCTGGCTCACCTGAATATCCCATTCACCGCCTGCCGAGCCATCCTCATGGTCGCGCCCAGGCACACCACAGAAGGCGTCATAATCGATCAGTTCGACCACCTCGGGCTTCTCGCCGCACACCTTGCAGTTGGGGTTTTTACGCAGCTTGACAAACTCAAACGACATATCCAGGGCGTTATAGAGCAAGAGTTTTCCAATCAGCGGCTCGCCAATCCCCAGGATCACCTTGAGCGCCTCGGTGGCTTGCAGCGTGCCAATCGTGCCAGGCAAAACACCTAAGACGCCTCCTTCGGCGCAGGACGGCACCAACCCAGGCGGCGGCGGCTCTGGGAAGAGGCAGCGGTAACACGGTCCTCTTTGGGCGTCGAATACGCTCACCTGGCCGTCGAAGCGAAAGATCGAGCCATATACATTCGGCTTACCCGTTAATACGCACAGGTCGTTCGTCAGGTAGCGGGTTGGGAAATTGTCGGTCCCATCAATAATCAAATCATAACTCGCGGCGATCTCCCGAGCATTGGCGGAAGTGAAAGGCTCGTTATAAACTTCCACCTGGATGTCGGGGTTCAGATCGAGCATACGGGCACGCGCCGATTCGACTTTTAACACACCTAACGTGGATACGCCATGGATGACCTGGCGTTGTAAATTTGAGCGATCTACCACATCGAAATCTACCAGGCCAATCCGACCAACGCCTGCCGCCGCCAGGTAGAGCGCTACCGGCGAACCCAACCCACCTGTCCCAACCACCAGGATCGAGGCCGCTTTGAGCTTGCGCTGTCCATCCAGGCCGACCTCTGGAATTAGCAGGTGGCGCGAGTAACGCATAATTTCTTCGTGCGAAAGCGCTGGCAGCATTTCAGCCTCCCGCAATGCTGGGGATCAACAGCACCCGGTCATCCGTTTTGAGGGGCGTTTGCAGGCCTTGCAAATCTTTAACATTTTCCTCGCCCAGGAAAAGATTGACAAAAGGTCGCAGGCTGCCCTGGTCGTTGACCAGATGCGGTTTCAGGGCCGGGTATTGCAGCAGCAGATCATCCATCAATTCAGCCACGGTCTGACCTTGCAGGGCAAGTTCACTCTGCCCGGCTGTATAAGCCCGCAGCGGCGTTGGGACGCGTAAAGTTGGCATACAGATAACTCCTTAGAAAATTTCCGATAGTTGTTGCATCAGTTTCTCGGCCGTTGTCACGCCATGGTTGATGTGGCGTGGGCGGCCGTTGGCATCGATCAAAAACGTGGTGGGAACGCTCATCACGCCCCACTCCTGGGCTGTGTGCGGGTCGCCGGCAGCGTCGATCTCGACCACCTGTAAGCGTTCACCCAGCACATCCTGCAAGCGACGAATAGCCGGGCGCTGAACAGTTTTGCAAGGCGCGCAGGTCGGCGTAGTAAAGTATACCAGAGCAGGCTTACCCGGTTGAAAAGCTGCCAGGTTGCGCACTTTGCTACTCGCCCGCGTTAAAACCAGGCGATTTGCCAACCCAAACAGGATCAGACCAGCCGCGATCACTGCCGCCGCCCAGAAGAAGCGCGCCAACATTTCATTGCCCAAGATATCAGGCATCGAACACCTTCGTATCTGGGCGCATGCCCGGGAAAGCGCCGCCCGGCGGCGTCTGGGTAAAGCCCGGCGCTTTCAATCGCGCCAGCCAATAATACAGCATGCAGCCAACGCAAAAGCCAGCCAGGGCGTTCAACGCTGCCAGCCCTGCTACTAACCACACCAGCCCCCAGCCCAATAGCGGCGTTCCTGCCAGCAAAGCTATGCTGCCCAGCGCCATAAACAGCCCCCCCAGAGCCTGTGCGAAACGGTGCGGCTGCGGGTGATCGAGCAAAATAACCGGCTTGACGATCCCAGCTGGCTTCAAGATAGCCTGGTAGAGCAATCCAAACCCCGGTTTACCTAAAAGCGCCCCCAGCAGCATAACCAGCGTGGTCAACATCACCAGGCCCGGTGCGTTCAACACAAAAGCCAGGATATTCAAGCCAATGATGACCAGTTGGTTAACCTTGAGTGACGAATGATCAATTTTTCTGAGTTGTTCTTGGTTGTCCATAACATTTTTCTCGCTTATCGATCGAGATTTGCAATCAGCGCCTGCTCGGGCGTAATCACAAGCTCTTCTTCGATGAACTGCGTGCGTTCTTCGCTCAAAAGCCAGCAGCGGCTTTCCACTGCCTGTCCGGAATACACGCTGGTGATGATATAGGAAAGAAAGGGTAAAGCCCATTCACGGTCGAATTCCGATGGTGAATTGGGATGGTCCGGATGGGAGTGAAATACTCCCAGAACATCCAACCCCAATCGAGCGGCTTGCAACTCGCCCTGCAGGTAATCCTCTGCTGTTAACAAATAGCGGTTGTGCCGAGCAGTTTGTTCGCGGGAATTTTCGAAAGCCATGATCATGGTCACACGCTTCTCCTGCGCGCCAAGACTACCCAATAACAGGCCGGCCCCTTCTTCCGGGTAACTGGCCTGGCCATGGGCGTGAATTTGGGACAGAATATCGGGTGAAATTCGCACAGTCATATTCGCCTCGTCAATCTGCCTGCCACAAGTCTTTATCGCTCAAGTACTTATATCCAGCGTCTGGGAAGACGGTGACCACCAGCCCGCTTTCTAATTCCTGGGCCAACTTCAAAGCTGCCACGGCTGCCGCACCGGCCGAAATGCCCACAAACAAACCTTCCTGGCGCGCCAGCCGGCGCACCATGGCATAAGCTTCTTCGGTGGACACTTCAAGCGTGCGATCTGGGATGGTCTCATCAAAAATTCCGGGCTTAAGGGCAGTCGGTAAGTGCTTCAAACCTTCCAGGCCGTGAAAAGGGCCATCCGGTTGAACCGCTGCCAGCTGAATATGCGGGTTATAAGCCTTCAAATAGCGGCCAACTCCGGTCAGCGTGCCCGTAGTGCCCAACCCGGCGACGAAATGCGTCACACAGCCGCCGGTCTGCTGCACAATCTCCGGCCCGGTAGTCAGGTAATGGGCCTGCCAATTGGCCGGGTTCTCATATTGCCGGGCATAGTAATAGCGCTCAGGATGCTCCGCAGCTAAACGGCGGGCTACCAGAATAGCGCCATCTGAACCTTCCAAAGGATCGGTCAAGATCAGTTCTGCTCCCAAAGCGCGCAGGATGCTGATGCGTTCTGGGCTGGCAATGGCTGGCAAGGCCAATGTCACCGGCACGCCGAGCGCCGCCCCAAAGGTAGCATAGGAGATGCCCATATTTCCAGAAGTGGAGTCGAGCAAGCGCTTCCCACCAGCCAACGCCCCTTCAGCCAAAGCTGCGCGCAAGATACTCAACGCCGGGCGATCTTTGATGGAGCCGCCTGGGTTGAACCATTCCGCTTTGGCAAACACCTGCACTCCGGCAGGTAAATCAGCCCCAATGCGTTCCAACGGCAGCAGAGGTGTGTTGCCCACCGCGGCCTGTAAACCGCCAATCGCCGGGGCTGCCACCTGAATATCGGATACTGTTAGCATGTCCATCAAACAATTCTCCTGCGATAAACCTCAATGAATCTCTTAAACAACAAACGACCAGTAGATAAACAAAAAGAGCGCTGCACAGTGTCAAAAACACAACACGTTTCCACGCGGCGAACCAGGTTCGCCAGCGGGACTGCAAGCCGCTCCTCGTCTACGGTCGTTTGATCAGTTGCTGATTGACGAGACGGCGACTAGCAGCCCCGCCTCAGACACATGCAAGAAAAAAGAGACATTCGGTATCGCTCCAAGAATATTTATGATTAACTTGATAATAATTGTACACAAACAACCAGTTCTGTCAAGGGGGAAGTTACCCGATCGAGCTAGCCTTCATATACTTCTAATCCGGTCAAATAATAATGCAGCCGGTCGTCCATATCCTGGATGGTAAAACCTGCCAGGTATTTGCCTGGGAATAGCGCGTATGTTGAACTATGAAGCTCGCGCCCTCCGGCAACCAGCGTATTGCTCTGAGCAATTTCCTCCTGCCAGCTTTCGCCCGAGCGACGCAGCAGGCCAACGAATGGCGTGAAGAGGTCGCCTTCCGCCAGTGTAACCGGTCGATAACCGCCAGCGGGGCCAGGCCGGGCCTGCACCTGGGTTTGCTGCAACCGCCCATTGGAACTAAAATACAAAATCGCGCGTCGAGCCGTCCCTTCATCCGGTGAGCGCAGCGCGCCCTGCACGAGATACAGGGCTGTTCTTAACGGAACCCCATACCGTTCGGGCAACAGGCGCCCCAATGCAATTTGCTGTCCATCGTCGAGGGCATGCCAGGCAGGCGAAAAGGTGACCGAGAGGCGCTGCTCAGGCTGCCACTTCGGCGCTTTCACACCTCCCACCAGGCGTTGGCTGGGCGCTTTCACATAGCGACGCCAGATTGGCCCGTAAGCCAGATCGTTGCCGGGGTCGAATAGCCACAGGTCGGCAAAAACGTAAGCAAAATTTCGCCCTGCCAATTGCGCGGAGAACGTCAACTTCTCCGCCCGTGTCACTTTCTTGTCGGAAAGATGCAAGTCGCTCACTTCGAAAAGGCCGGCGCCCGGGGCGGAGATGCGCCCTGCCCCTGTCGATGCACCTGGCGCCCATTGTGCGCCATCCACCTCAGCGATTTCAAACGAACGACAGGAATACTGGTACCTGCGCAAGATTGCCATCGCGCCTCCCTATTCCTTACTCGTACACTGTTATCGGCTTGATTTCATATGTGAAATTGCCGTCCATATCTTCAACCACAATTCCCAGGATATAGTAACCGCCGACAGGAGTGTAATCGATGAAAACCATAGGCTGATCGGTAAAGACTAGCGTTCCACCCTCATATTCTACCAATTCCCCATCCGGATTCTGGTCATATTCCAGCCAAAACTCGATGACCGTGAACTCATCTCCCTGCTCCGGATAGACCTCGCGCGGGGCGGCGTTGTCTCGATCGCTATAGACCCACACGCTGTCAAAATCGCCGTAGGCATTGAAAACCATTTCAGCGTACATCTGTTGACCGCTGCGGGCAAATGTGTAGTAGCCGCTGACGCGATAGAAGGTATCTTCGGCGCCTAAGCCATAGGTATCCGCCTCAAACAAGGCAAAGACCTCCTCATCACCATTACTCAAATAGAAGACCGTCGGCTGCCATTCATATTCCAAAGAGAAAGGCTCGCGCCCCCAATCCGGGAAATATACCCCGTTGATCTCTTTGATGGTTTTGGCGTCCACGTATTCGATATCCATCACCACCACCGCTTCGGAGTCGGGGTCATGCCAAAAAACATACAGGTAAATGTAGGCAATGTGATTGCCCTGCACCTCAGTGCTGATCAGGACGGAGTCTTCATTGCCAATTTCTTCGGCTGAAAAGGTCAAAGGCGCCACAGTTGCCTGTCCGGCGCCAGGGGCGGTAACCAGTTCTGGCTCTTGCGGCGCCGGGGTAGCCAAAGCCACAGGCGCCCCCACCAGCGGGTTCAACACGGTCAGGTCCGCCCCACCAGTGTGGATCGAGACGCCGGTATAGTGGAACCGCAAAAAATCATCCCAAAGCGAGGCGGCGGCAAAACGCCCGATCGAACTGGCATAATCTGGAAAGCCGGATTGTGAACCCGTGGTATCGGCAAACAACGCTGAATTCGGGAAGAAAATCGACAAGCCGGTGGAACCCGGGCGCGCCGGGCCGTGTTTCTCGGCAATCACGGCTCTGCCTAAAGCGCTTTGCACCTGGGCGACGCCCTGGCGAATACCTGCCTGATCGGGAAAGATATCCAGCAGCATGCTGGTGAAATGTCCCAAATCCATGAAGTGCTTGGGATATTCGGTAAATATTTGCGAGTACATTTGCGCATACGCCCGCGCCGCAGCCACGTCGCTTTGTTCGACTCGCTCGAGAGCCGACAATAATTCGTTCACCGCCCGGTGCAAATCCGGCAAAGCCGAAAGGTCGATGGCGCTCAAGGTAATATCCTGGTACGAGGCGGCTAACTCATCCGGCGAGGTATCCAGGGGTAAGTTTCTGCCGCGCAGCAAAACCTGGCGCCCTTGCTCATACTCGATCATACCATCGCCGCGGATATAAGTCTCGACAAACAGGCTGGCCAGATGTCCGGCGTCCATTTTCGGATTGGCGCTCAGTTGCGCCAGCGGTTCGGTATATGCCCATCCCAGAGTGGGTTCGTTCTCCTGCGAAATAACGGCGTAACGAGCATAAGGCGCCAGGGCGCTGACCACCTCAAGCTGCCCCATCAAGCACGCGTCGAAGCCAACAATATCAAATTGACCGATCCCGGTGCGAGTGATGATTTCAGCTAAAGCCTGGTCGATCTGATTCATCGTCATTTGAGAGTTGTCGGGGTTGGGATCCATGTCGGAGTTGGCGCCCAGCCAGGCCGAACCGTGGTCGGACATCACCAGCACGTAATGATCGGCTGAGTATGTCTCGATCGCCCAGATGGCAAAATCCACCAAGGTGCGCCAATCACCGCTATCCAATTCTCCTAAATCTTCGATCAACTCCGAACCTATGCTGAACAGGTCGTCATCCTGGGTAATGAAATAGCGACGCGTGGTAGTCCAATCGCCATCCAGGTCGAAACCGCCCTGGTAGCGATCGATTTGCGAGACGATCTTGACTTTCTCGGAAGAACCTACCAGTTCCGCTTCATTCAAGTCGATGAAGATTCCGCCCTCTGTCACTTCATCGTCCGCATCCTGGTAGAGCATGATTAACCAGGTATCGCCCTCGCCGCTGGTTGGCGTACGGGTGGGAACCGGCGTCAGTGTTTCCCCTGCAAGCGGCGGGTCGTTCGACGCAGCCTCTTGGGTTGGCGGGTTGTTTTGTCCGGGCGGCTGAACGGGCTGCGCTGGCTCACCGCGCACCGCATTACATGATAACTGAACAATCGCAACGATCAGAAAAACGACCCAAAATTTCCTCGCCAGCGCTTTCATCTCCGGGCCTCCTGGTAATTAACGAAATATTGCACAACGAACAATTCGCATTATTATCATTTAATAGGGTAATATTGTCAAATTAGAAAAGCACAGCCCCCCAGGCAAAGAAAAACGGCTGGAGCATGTCCAGCCGTTTCGAGTACCAACAAGCAGAACGAACTTATTCGGCCGGCTCGCTCTTTTCTTTCCCTTCTCCAATTCCAAGCGGCACCCATTTTTTCGGGTCTTTCAGGCGATGCTGGATGCCGCTGCGGTCATGTATTTCATCAAAGCCTTCCGGTTTGACAAATAAACGCTCGCCATCGAGCAGCCCAAACACACCACTTTGGCCTGGTTCAGGTCGTTTCTCGCCAAGATACTTCGCTGCGTGGCTGGGAAGGTAATCGGTGGGCTCTTCGTAGGTGGTGATAAAGCCTTCGAAGTTGCGCAGCACCACTTTGTGATCCGACATGCTCATCAGGTAATTGGGCATGACAGGAATCTTCCCGCCCCCACCAGGCGCATCGATAATATATTGGTGAACCGCGTAACCGGAGGTGTGGCCGCGTAAACCTTCCATGATCTCGATGCCTTTCGCGACCGGGGTACGGAAATGCCCGGCGCCTTCTACCAAGTCGCATTGGTACAGGTAGTACGGACGAACGCGGATGCGCACCAGGTCATGCACCAGTTGGCGCTGGATATGCACGTTATCGTTGACGCCTGCCAATAAAACGGCCTGGTTGCCCAAAGGAATACCGGCGCGCGTCATGCAATCGGTAGCCTGGGCCAGTTCGGCAGTAATTTCATTCGGATGATTGACATGAATGTTCAACCACAACGGGTGGTATTTTTGCAGAATGTCGCATAGTTCGTCGGTTACGCGCATGGGCATGAAGACCGGCACGCGCGAGCCAATCCGCACAATCTCGATATGGGGAATCTCGCGCAGGCGGCGCAAGATTTCTTCCAAGATTTTCGGCGCCAGAACCAGCGGATCGCCGCCCGAAAGCAGCACATCGCGTACCTGGGGTGTGCGCTTGAGGTATTCAATTTGCATCTCGAATTCAGCCCGCGAGAATGTGGCCGATGGATCGCCAACGATCCGAGAACGCGTGCAATAGCGACAGTAAGAGGCGCACTGGGTGGTGACCAACATTAACACCCGGTCTGGATAACGGTGCACCAACCCTGGCACGGGAGAGTGGCGATCTTCTGCCAGGGAATCCTCCATCATCGCCGTGAAAGGCACCATCTCTTTACTGGTGGGCACAACTTGCTTACGGATCGGGTCATCCGGGTCATTGGGGTCGATCAACGAGATATAGTAAGGGGTAATATCGACGCGGAACAAATCGGCTGCAGAGAGCGCTTCACGTTCGCTATCGGTCAGTGGGATGACCTTCTCGAACTCTTCCACAGTATTGATGCGGTTGCTCAACTGCCAGCGCCAGTTATTCCACTGTTCGTCGGTCACACCGGCATAAAACGGGGCTCGCTTAGAAACAAAGGGGGTAATTGCCATCATCATCTCCTGAATAAATAGATATCACGGTCGAAATGTTCACGGCGCTAAAACAACTTCGATGCTTGTCAGGTGCGCGTATTCTGAAAGCAGCCCACCGCTCTCGAACACCACTAAGAGGGCAGGAGTCATCTCCGTCACCGAGTAGGCGACATCGGCAAAGAAAACGCCATACCCACCCGGAATGGGAATTTGCACGCCAGCCAGGCGTTGCCCTAACACACGTCCATCTTCAGCAATCAAGACCACTTTCAAGGGTTGCTCTTCAAAGGGTTTGGCAATCCCGCTAACATAAGCTACGCCGCCCACAATGAGCGCCTTCGGTTGTGGGTCTTGAATCACAATCGCCTCGTACAGGGCGCCGGGTGGATTATATTCGGTCGTCCCAGAAGACATCAGCAGAACATTCACCGAATTGACATCCATCATGCGACCAAAGGCATCTTCAACGCTGACCACCAGGCGGCCCAATTCTGCCGCAACGCTGATCTCGAAATCCAACGACATGGTCAGGGTTGCGACATGCCAAGGCAGATCGTTGTAGACTCGCAGTTGGCGCGCCAGCAAGCGCCCATCTTCGCCATGCAAATCAAAACGCACCACCTTACCCCAACGCGAGGTCAAGCGCGCCGTTGCAACCAGCGGGGAAACGACTTTGGAAAGTTCACCCAACCGGAATATCTGCACCCGGGCTTGCTGCGCCTGGGGAAACGGCGTGGGCGTATCGGCAAGGACGGCCGGCAAGGTCAGCACAGGTTGCGTTGGAAGTAAGGTCGGCGCCTCAGTAGGGGTATCCGTGACTTCGACCGGCGTAGGGCTGGGCAGGGGCGTCTCGCTTGGCGGCGCGGTATGGCTGGCAAGCGCAGTTGGACTGGCCGGCTTTGTCTCGGCGCTTCCTGGCTCTGGGCTGGCAGGCGCAACAGTAGCAGTTGCCGGCATTTGTGAGCCGCGCGCTTGCAAGGTCTGAGCGATGGCGGTCGGAAGAAGTTCCGTCGCCAGCGGCGCAACAGCCTGTGGCGCCACCAATTGGTCGCAACCAGCTAACCCGAACAACAAGGTTAGGGCTGCCAGGATCGAGACAACCGATCGCGCTTTATAAATCATAAACCTGGCTATATTTTTTCCGCAGATAATGCATATAAGGCTGGGCGTCGATTTTGGAACCGGTCACTTGCTGCACCAATTCTTGCGGCTCGAACTTGGCGCCATGCTGGTGGATATTCTTTCGCAACCAGCCCAACAGGTATGAAAATTCACCCTGGCGAATTTGATCGTCCAGATCAGGCAAGTCACGCTGGATACATTCCCACAACTGGGCGGAAACCAGGTTGCCAAGCGCATAGGTGGAGAAATAACCGACCAGGCCCATCGACCAATGCACATCTTGCAGCACGCCCAGGCTGTCATTCGGCGGAAGCAAACCCAGGTATTCCTGCATACGGCTGTTCCAGGCTTCTGGCAGATCTTTCACAGCCAGGCTGCCTTCCATCAAGGCGATCTCCAATTCCAGGCGCAGCATGATATGAAGGTTGTAGGTCGCCTCATCCGCCTCGACGCGAATCAAGGACGGCTGCACCTTATTGATCGCCCGGTAGAACTGCTGGAGCGAGACATCGCCAAGTTGTTCTGGGAAGAGACTCTGGAAGCGCGCATAGAAATGCTCCCAAAACGGCATAGAACGCCCGATCAAGTTTTCCCACATGCGCGATTGCGACTCGTGTACCGCCAGCGAGGCGCCGCCTACCAGCGGCGAACGATTCAGCGCCGGATCGCAGCCCAGTTCATATAAGGCATGTCCGGCCTCATGCATCGTGCTGAACAAAGCCGATACGCCATTGTCTTTGGCGAAGCGCGTGGTAATGCGCACATCATCGCTGCTGGAGCCGCCTGTGAAGGGATGCGGAGAGCGATCCAGACGACCACGATGCCAATCGTAACCAAATTTGGTGATCACTTCGACTCCGAAATCCCACTGCTTTTGCTCATCATATTCCTGGTGTAGAAAAGAGTTTCCGATTTCTGGTTTTCCAGCAATCTGCTTGATCAATTCGACCTGCTGAGGGCGAAGCGCATTGAAAATCGCCTTAACATCCGCTGTTTTTAGCCCCGGTTCGAAATCATCTAACAGCGGATCATAAACATGTTCGTAAGGAGCAAAGAAGCCGGCATAACGGCGGCGCATTTCCAAGATTTTTTCCAGGGTAGGTTGAAATTTTGGGAAATTATTATCCGCTCGCGCCTCGGCCCAGGCTGGATGAGCAGCCGACCGGGCTTGGGCATATTCCGCAACCCAATCGCTGGGCACTTTGACTTCTTTGTCGTACTGGCGGCGGGTAACCTTAACCAGGCGCGCGTCGCTTGAGTCGGGCGATAACTGCGACGCGTAGGGCTCCAAATCATCCAGTAAATTGCCAATCTCCTTGGAGGTCAATTTCTGGTGCGCCAGGCGAGCAATTGTGGCTGCCTGGTAGCCGCGCTGCTCTGTCGCCCCTGGCGGCATATAGGTCTGCTGGTCCCAACCCAACAGGCCTTCAACCCCATTCAGATCGTAAATTTCTGCCAGCAATTCTTTCAAGCGATCGAGTTTCTTTTCCATTCAAAATCTCCTGTAGAAAATAAAATTAGGCCACTCGCCAACGCAGCGCTTTTTCTTGCAATGCCGCCAGGACTTCATCGGCGATATCCTGGGCAGCGCGTTCTTGCGCTTCAGAGGTTTGCGCTCCGATATGCGGGGTGGCGATCACTTTGGGGTGCGTCACCAACAGTGTAGCGCCAGGCGGTTCCACAGCAAATACATCCAACGCTGCTCCGGCAACCTGCCCAGACTGCAACGCCTGGACTAACGCTTCTTCGTCGATTATGCTGCCACGGGCGGCGCATACAATCCGCACCCCCGGCTTCATCTGGCTGAAAGCGCCCTCATTGAGCATATGGCGCGTTTCAGGCAACAGGGGGGTATGGATGGTTAGAAAATCGGCCCGGGCGTAGACTTCTTCAAGTGTAAGCGGTAATGCGGAACGGCGTTGAATCTCTTCGGCGCTCAATAGTGCATCAAATCCAACCACATTCATCCCTAAAGCCAGCGCCCGCTGCGCCACCGCAGCGCCGATATTGCCCATTCCGATAACCCCCAAAGTTTTCCCATTCAGCTCAATTCCGCTCAACTCTTTCTTTAACCATTGCCCTTGCTTCATCCCGGCATCGGCGCGAGGGACTTCGCGCGCCAGAGCAAACAGCAACCCCAGCGCCAATTCCGCCACCGCCAGGGTGGTGGAAACCGGAGCGTTGACAACCGCGACGCCGCCTTCACGAGCAGCCGGCAGGTCGATATTATCCACCCCCACCCCGGCTCTCCCGATCACTTTCAAGCGGCTCCCGGCTTGAATGATCGCTTGAGTCACTTTCGTGCGCCCGCGCACGATCAATGCATCATAACCAGCGATGGCGGCGAGCAGTTCATCACCACTCATGCCATTGCGGTCATCCACCTGCCCTGCAAGTCGTAAGCGGGCCTGTCCACTTTCTTCTAAACCGTCCGTAATCAGGATTTTCCAACCAGCCATTCTTTCTCCATACAAAGATTGATCTTCTCTCTGCCGCCTCATTTCACCGCCTGGTGAATACGGCAGGTGGTCGATCCAACTATGGGGCGATTTTTACATAGCTGCCCCGATTTCGTACGCGCGCTGCAGTGCGCCCCCACGATGGTCTGTGGCGGGATGTTTTTCGCATGGGGTATCATGGGTTTCGGTGTACTTGCGGTGATTTGCCTGGCGCCTGGCCTGATTGGACGCCCCCAGCGCTTCATGTCTTCCAATTCGCTGACAAATGCGTCCAATACCACTTGCGGATCCGGAATCAAGCCTTCGTCCGTCGCCAATCCCAATACAACCTGGTTGGCATAACTGACAATACTGACGCCCAAGGCCAGGTTTGCAGGTGTGGGCACCCAAAACATCAAGCCATCGATGCGCCCACCAGCCAGGTAAAGCGGCTGGCGTGGTCCTGGCACATTGGTCATCACTCCCGTGGCCTTCAGGCCGAAGATCGCCACCAGGATATTCTCGACCTGAACGGGAGTCATCCCAAAAGCGCCTAATAACCCAAAAGCCACCAGCGCTTCCGGGGAGTCTTTAATAGCATTCATGCGCCGGCGCAAAGTTACCAGGCGCTTCAAGGGGTCGCGGATGCCAACCGGCAAAGACAGGAAAACTAAGCCAAAGCGGTTGCCCATTAAACTGTCGTCTTTGGCAGCGTTGGCCGTTAAAATAGGGCGCAGATTGACCGGCACGACTACCCGGATATCGACGCCCTCTGTCATCTCGCCATGCTCTTCCAGATAGCGGCGTAAAGCGCCTGTCAAAGCGCTCAACACGATATCGTTGACTGTGCCCCCCATCATGCCCCCTACCGCTTTGACATCTTGCAAGCCAACCGGGGAGGACCAGGCAGCCTTTTTAGGAATATCGCATTTGCCGCGCAGGATAGTCTTGCGATCGGGCCCGATGAGCAGCAGCTTGCTCAGCGCCATCAACCCATCCATGCCCTTGCGAGCAGCTTGCATGGTTTGAGCCGGGCTGAATAAAGTTTCCAACCCCTCATGCACCAAATCGTTGGCTGCTCGCATCGATTGTTCGGCGATCGCAGCGGTTTCGATTGCCGGTCGCAGCCAGCGCATTGCCCAACCCTTTTCTGATCGTGGCTCGAGCGGCGGTTGAGGCCATGGCGCTTGCGGATCGTCGTCTGTGGTATCCAGCAGCACCTGCACCAAAGCCAGCCCATCGGCAATGCAATGGTGCAAACGACAGATCAGGGCTGAACCTGTCTCGTAATTCTCTACATAGTGAAATTGCCACAGCGGGCGAGATCGATCCAGGGGTTGGCACATCAACTCGCTCACCCGGTTTTGCAAGACCCCCTGGTCGGCCGGTTCGGGCAGGCGCGTGGGAATGAGGTGATAATTGAAGTCAAATTGATCATCCAACTGCCAGCGTGGCAGGCCCAACCCCATGACCGGCTCATGGATGCGCTGGCGAAAACGGCGATGCACCAACAAGCGGTAGACCAGGGTAGCTTTCAGGCGCTCGAAATCCAAACGCCGGTCGAAAGACAGCACCCCCGTGATCGTCGCCAGATTGGACGGGGTATCCATGTGCAGCCAGGCTGCATCTACGCTAGAAAAAAGCTCACGATCGCGCTCTGAGGGACTCACACAGTACCTCCTAGTTGAGGAGATAAAAAACCGCAGGCAGCCTCACCTGACATCTTTTCCATTATACCGTATCCAGGCCCACAAAAAGCGATCTCACCTACTCGTATCGCAACGCCTCCACCGGTTCCAGACTGGCAGCCCGATTAGCGGGGTAAATTCCAAAGAACAGGCCCACTGCTGTAGAAAACAAAGTCGCCAAAAGCACGGTATCGATCCCAATCGATGGATCGATCGGCGTACCGCGTGATAGTGCAATCTGCCCAACTGCAAAGGAAATCAGCGCCCCTAAAGCAATTCCCACCAGGCCGCCAATCATACTCAACAAGGAAGACTCAGTGAGGAATTGCACCAGGATATCCAGACGCCGCGCCCCCAGCGCTTTACGCAATCCGATTTCCCGCGTCCGTTCGGTGACCGACACCAGCATGATATTCATGATCCCAATGCCGCCGACCAGCAACGAAATAGCGGCAATCCCGCCCAGGAAGATCGTCAAGACGCTGGTAATTGTCGCCGCGGTAGCCAGGAAATCCTGTTGGGTGAGCACGGTGAAGTCATCGGCGCCGATTGCCGTGCGGTGACGCAAGCGCAAGATTTGCGAGATTTCATCACCGGCGCGGGAAACCGACTCAGCATCGGTTGCCTGGACGATCAACAAATCCACCCGGTCACGCGTGGCGCGGCGGATCAAGCGCGTTTGGGCAGTACTGAAGGGCACCAGAATGCGGTCGTCTTCATTGCCGAAGCCGCCGCCGCCTTTCGACTCGAGCACACCGATCACCCGAAATGGGCGTCCTTCTATGCGCACTGTCTCGCCCACCAGCCCAGAAGTTCGTCCGAATAGTTTTTCGGCCACATTGGGCCCCAGCAGCACAACGGAGGCCTGCCCAAGGATATGTTCTTCGGTAATAAACTCCCCTTCGGTGACACCCAGGTTACGCACCGGGCCGTAATCTGGGGTAACCCCCTCGACACGCGTGCTGGTGTTCTCTCCCCCAGCCGCCACACGAGCTTCGCCGCGCAAAACAGGCGCCACCGCGGCGATAGCAGTGGTTTGGAAAGGATCAGCAATCGCTTCGGCGTCTCCCAGGGTCAGCGGTTTGGGGTTGCGCACTTCTTGCGAGCCGCCCCGAAAAACAAACAACAAGTTTGTGCCAATATCCTGGATGGAGCCCGTGATAGTATTCTCAGCGCCGCGCCCGATTGATACAATAGCAATGACCGCTGCAACACCAATCACGATTCCAATAATGGTCAGCGCGGAGCGCAGTTTATTGCTGGCAAGGCTTTCCAGCGCCTCTAGTACAGCCTGTCCGAAATTCATGCCTGATCCTCCACCGCGCCATCGCGAATGCGAATGATGCGCTGAGTCTGAGAAGCCACACTGGGATCGTGCGTGACGATCACCAGCGTTGTGCCGCGTTCCTGGTTGAGCGAAAGCAGCAGGTTGAGAATTTCTGCGCCCGATTTGCTATCCAGGTTGCCGGTTGGTTCATCCGCCAGGATGATAGCCGGGTTATTGACCAGGGAGCGCGCAATCGCCACGCGCTGCATCTGCCCGCCTGAGAGCTCATTGGGGCGGTGGTAAATCCGGTCGCCCAGGCCAACCGCCTCCAGCGAAGCGCGAGCGCGATCTTTACGCCCACTGCTGGCCCCCGCGTAGCGCATGGGAAGTTCGACGTTCGCCAACGCTGTGGCGCGCGGCAGCAAGTTGAAACTTTGAAAGATGAAACCCACCTTGCGATTGCGGATTGACGCCAACTGGTCATCTCGCATATTCGAAGCCAGTTCGCCATCCAGAAAATAATCGCCTGAAGTGGGGTGATCCAGGCAGCCGATGATATTCATCAAGGTAGATTTTCCCGAACCAGACGGCCCCATGACCGCCACCACTTCTCCACGCCTGACTTTAGCAGTCAGGCCGCGCAAAGCGTGCACCTGCACATCGCCCATTTGGTACACTTTCGTCAGTTCATGCGCTTCGATGACCCAGTCATCTGCAGATGGGGCAGCCTTTTCAAGATTCGTGTTTTCCATAACTTTTACCTCTATCGTACGAAAGGCGGCGGGCCATTGCCCTCGAAGACCAGCGGCGGGTTGAGCACCAGCAGGTCGCCGGCTGACAAATTGCCTTCCAGGACTTCGCTGTTCAATTCAGACGATGCGCCGAGCTTGATCTCGACCGCCAGCAGTTGGTCGTTGCGCAGGATATAAACTACGCGCCGGCCCTCTTGCACACGGACTGCCCGGTTTGGAACCTGGAGCACATTTTCGAACTGCTCTACGATGATATTCACAGCCGACGTCATTCCGGGTTTCACCGCCTCGTCGGCGTCGGTCAACTCGATGGTGACAGTAAAATCAACCACGCCTTGAATGGAACTGCCCACCCGGTCTACCGTCATCACCACACCCTGGTATTGTTTGCCGGGAATGGCGTCGAAGGTCATGGTCGCCGGCTGGCCGACCTGCACCCGGTTTATATCTACTTCAGAGATGCGCACATCCACCAGCAAGCGTGACAAATCATCGATTTGAAAGGCAACTGAGCCCGGGGCTACCCGGTCGCCCGGGCGAGAGGATAGCGCCGTGATGCTACCGGCAAAGGGGGCGAGCACATTGGCCAATTTCAAAGTGGCCTGTGCGGCGGCAATGCGGGCTTCCGCATTGGTGATATCTTGCGGGTCTGGGCCGTTTTTCAGGCGCTCGACTTCGCGCTCGGCGTCAGCCAGGCGCGCCTGGGCGGCCTCTAAGGCGGCTTTGGCCTGATCATGCTGCAGCAGCAATAGATCCCGCTGTCGAATAGCGTCTTCATACCGCAACTGGGCATCCTGTAAGTCCTTCTCCAGGCGCTTGCGAACCGAATTCTCCGGGTCAACATCTTCATACGGCTCAAAAGCTTTTTCGGCATCTTCGACAGACTTCTTAGTGCTGACAACCCGGTTTTCAGCGCGTTCCAGTTCGTTTTTATAACGATCTTCGCTAAATCGCACCAAGGCTTGCTCGGCTTCGATCACCAGGCGGCGGGCTTCCAAGAGCGCCTGGGTGGATTGCGTTTTGGCCAACTGCGAATTCTTTAACTCTTGTAATGCTTTTTCGGCGTTATTCAGGTCAATTTGCGCCAGAATTACATTCTGCGGCAAGGAGGTGCGCTCAAGAGATGCCAGAACTTGCTCTGCCCGAACCTGATCACCCAATTCAAAATTGACCTGTCCAACAGTTCCGGAGGTCTGCCAGGTCAAGAGCGCTGTTTGATTGGAATGCACCACCCCAGTTGCGCCAATTGTGGATGTCAGGTTGCCACGCACTGCAGCAACGGTCTGGTAGGAGTCCAATTGCAAACGCGCCTGGCGAACCTGCCATTGCCAAACAGCCAACGCAGCTAAGGCTAAAACTGCGATAATTATCAGAATGTTGATCCATTTCTTCATTGTATTCCTCTTCAATATTTTTACAAAATCTAAGCAAACTCTACTATTCTAACCCAAAAGGTTTGCTAGATAATCAAAGGAAGATTAATGTCGACTATAAAGTGACAACTGTCAGAAAAAAACGTGACATCTGGGACTGAAGCAGAACCGGTTTCCTCGTTATTATTTAATAGCCAAAATGGTTCATTTTGATCAAATCTTTGGAGGTAAACGAATGAGGAAAATCCCCGGCGAGTTTCTTGCTATCGACCGAAAAGCGCGCGCCCGCAGCTTCTCTACGGATGTTCAGACCAGACCGGTCGCTGAAAGAATTTGTGATTTTAACGATGTAGTCATCTACCTGACGCCTGAACTGGCGATGCAAGAGGCAGCGCGTTGTGTACAATGCCCCGATCCTGCGCCGTGTATGCTGGCCTGCCCAGCGCACAACGATATCCCATCGGCAATGTGGCTGATCGAGCAAGGCCGGTTTCTGGAAGCCGCCGCCATCTACCGGCAGACCAGTTCACTGCCAGAGATCTGCGGCCGGGTTTGCCCTCACGAACAACTCTGCCAGGGTTCCTGCTCGCATAATAAGGCTACTGCACCGGTGATGACCGGCCCGCTGGAGGCTTTTGTCACCGATTACGAACGCCAGTTGTTAGGGGTGTCAATTCCGGTCGGTCAACCAAGCGGCAAGCACGTCGCCATCATCGGCGCCGGACCGGCAGGGCTGGCCTGCGCCGAGCAATTGGTGCAGCAAGGCCACCAGGTCACCATTTTCGAAGCCAAGCCCGGCCCGGGTGGCATGATCACCTACGGTATCCCGAACTTCAAACTGCCAAAGGAAGTTGTTTTCGAGCGCATTCACGACCTGGAAAAAGCAGGCGTCAAGATCGTCTACAACACCTATGTCGGCCCAGAAATGACCATCGACGACTTACTGGAAGGCGATTTCGACGCCGTCTTTGTGGGCGTAGGCGCTCAGATCGACGCACCGATGGAAGTGCCCGGAGAAGACCTGCCAGGCGTCTATAAAGCCACCGAATTTTTGATGCGCGGCAACGTTGACCTGGAACTGCTGCCCCCCGAACTGCGTTCACTGCCCGAGGTTGGCAGAAAAGTGGTGGTGATCGGCGGCGGCGATACCGCCTCTGACTGCCTGCGCACTGCCCTGCGGATGGGCGCTGAGGAAGTTGTCTGCCTGTACCGGCGCACCGAGAAAGAAATGCCCGGCGGCAGACACGATCGCGATCTGGCAAAAGAAGAAGGCGCTCAATACCAGTTCCTTACCCAACCGATCCGCTTTATTGCCGGACCTGACGGGCGCCTGGCCCAGGTTGAATGCATTCGCATGGTGTTGGGCGAGCCCGACGCCAAAGGCCGCCGCCGGCCTGTGCCGGTGGAAAACTCCAATTTCATCGTCGAAGCAGACTGCGCTGTCACTGCTGTCAGTTATTGGCCTGATCCCACCATCGGCAAGACCACCCCTGACCTAAAAACCGACAAATGGGGCCTGATCTACGCCGATACCGAAACAGGCGCCACCTCCCGCCCAGGCGTCTATGCCGGCGGCGATGATGTTACTGGACCCAGCCTGGTGGTTACCGCAATGGTGGCAGGCCGCAAAGCCGCTGCAGCGATCGACCAATACCTGGCATCCATCGAATAAACGAAAGCCTTGCTGCGCGACACGATTGGTGGTTGCAGCGCTTGAAACAAAAAATCAAACCGGGCCTGGCTGAGCAACGTACTCAGCCAGGCCCGACGATTTAACACGCCCCAGAGCGAACCAGTCTGGCACACTGCGGTATAATAGAACGCCGTGCGCTATGGGCGTGCAATCCGAATTGCCACGAAAGAGACCCTTATGGATATTGGTACCGTCGAGAACATGGATATTAACGAGCAAATGCGCGCCTCCTACCTGGATTACGCCATGAGCGTGATTGTGGCGCGTGCCTTGCCTGACGCCCGAGACGGGTTAAAGCCGGTGCACCGCCGCATTCTGTTTGCCATGCATGATATGGGCATTCGTTCCAATACGGCCTACAAGAAATCTGCCCGCATTGTTGGCGAGGTGCTTGGAAAGTATCATCCGCACGGCGATGCGGCGGTTTATGACAGCATGGCGCGCATGGCGCAAGATTTCTCAATGCGCTACCTGTTGGTCGATGGGCAAGGCAACTTTGGCTCGGTCGACGGCGACGCCCCGGCCGCCATGCGTTACACCGAAGCGCGCCTGGCAGCTATTTCTGAAGAAATGCTGGCCGATATCGATAAACAAACCGTCGATTTTAGCGATAACTTCGACAGCTCTCTGAAAGAGCCACGGGTGCTGCCCGCCCGTCTGCCAAACCTGCTGCTCAACGGCGCATCCGGGATTGCCGTGGGGATGGCGACCAATATCCCGCCGCATAACTTACGTGACCTGGCAGCAGCCATCACTTACGTGATCGAGCATTATGCTCGTATCGACGAAATCACCGTTGATGAACTGCTGCCCCTGGTGCCCGGGCCAGATTTTCCAACCGGCGGCATCATCATTGGCGACGAAGGCATTTTGCAAGCTTACAGCACGGGGCGTGGGCGGATTGTCCTGCGCGGTATGGCGCACATCGAAGAAATGGGCAGCAACCGCCATCGCATTGTGATCACAGAAATTCCCTACCAACTGAACAAATCCAGCCTGATCGAACGGATTGCCGAACTGGCGCGCGCTGAAAAGCTGGGCGATATCAGCGATTTGCGCGATGAATCGGATCGCCGTGGTATGAGCATCGTAATCGAGTTAAAGCGCGGCGCGCAGCCGAAAAAAGTACTCAACCAGCTTTACAAATTCACCCCTTTGCAATCTACATTTGGTGTACAAATGCTGGCTTTGGTGAACGGCGAGCCGCGCTTGGTTTCGCTCAAACGCGCCCTGCAGATCTTCATCGAGCACCGCCAGGAAGTGATCACCCGCCGGTCGCAGTATGAACTCGATAAGGCGCGCGAGCGCGCCCATATTCTGCAAGGATTACTGATCGCCCTGGCTAACCTGGATGATGTCATCCAGACTATTCGTCAATCACCCGACGCCGATACAGCGAAAGAGCGCCTGATGGAGCGCTTCAAGCTCAGCGAACGCCAGGCGCAAGCCATCCTGGATATGCAGTTGCGCCGCCTGGCGGCTTTGGAGCGCCAAAAGATCGAAGATGAGCACAAACAGGTGCTTGAACGCATCGCTAACCTGGAAGACTTGCTCGCCAGCCCGTCGAAGATTCTCGATGTGATTCGCCAGGATACACAAGAAATAGCTGATAAATTTGGCGATGAGCGCCGCACACGCATTGCCCGCGACGCCCGCGAAGATTTTAGCGAGGCTGACCTGGTGGCTGATGAATTTGTGCTGATCAGCATCACCGAGCGCGGCTATGTCAAGCGCATGGCAGCCAAAGCCTTCCGCGCCCAGAGCCGTGGCGGGCGCGGCGTTACCGGGCACGCCACCAAAGATGAAGACGAGGTGCTAATCATCTTCCCCGCCCGAACCCTGGATACGGTGCTGTTCTTCTCGAACCGCGGCAAGGTGTATTCCGAGAAGGCTTATCAGATACCAGACACAGACCGCGCTGGACGTGGTATTCCGATCGTCAATGTGCTCGATCTCAGCCCCGGCGAAACCATCACTGCGGCTGTGGCTGTGCCGAAGTTTGATGAAGGGCATTTTTGCGTCATGGCAACCCGCAACGGGCGCATTAAGCGCATCGCTTTGAGCGAATTTGCCTCTGTGCGCCCTTCTGGCTTGATCGCCATCAACATAGATAACGGCGATGAACTGGGCTGGGTGCGCCCGACAGACGGCAACAATGAAATTATACTGGTCACAGAGAAGGGGCAGGCCTTACGTTACGCAGAGACAGAAGTGCGCTCGATGGGACGCACCGCAGCCGGCGTGGCGGGTATTCGCCTGGAGAAAGGCGACTATGTGACAAGCATGGAAGTAATTGAGCCCAATGGAGATTTGCTGGTCATCACCAACGCCGGTTACGGAAAACGCACCTCGCTGCAAGAATACACGCCCAAAGGGCGCGCCACAGGTGGGATTGCCACCATCGATAAGAAGAATCTGTCAAAGATTGGCTTGCTGGCATCTGCACGCGTTGTCCAGGAAGCGGACGATCTGACAATTATTTCTACCGGGGGAGTGGCGCTGCGCACCCAGGTGAAGGATATTTCACAAACCGGGCGCGCTACCCGCGGCGTATTACTGATCAACCTGCAAGCGGGAGACAACGTGGCATCGCTTGCCCGCGTCGCCGCGGCAGACCTGCGCCGCATTGGCGCTACGGATTGAACTAAATTCCGGGAACTACTTTGCCGGTGATGAGCAAGACCAGGATGCTCCCCAGGCCTGTCAACACCAACAGCAAAAAAGACAGGATAAAGCGCTGGGCTGCCGTCAACCCCAGGATGCGCCGGTCAAAGGACAAAATGCGCGTGATAGGGTTGGGCTTGCGCGGCTCATCAAAGGCATCTTTATCAGGCTCTTCATCGAAGAAGGAGGCCTGGTCTGCTTGTTGGCGAAAATCGTCTAGCATATTGCGACTCCGTTTTGATCAATCATCCAAAGGTCTCAGGCTCAACTCGCCCGTCACAAGGGTAGAAATTCGCCCATCCTGCTCGCGCACCTGCAACTGCCCGAATTCATCCAGGCCCAACACCTGCACCTGGCGGACGAGAGATTGAGCGCCTTCATTATATATCAAATTGACCCATTCATCACGAAAAGCCAGGCGCTCTTGCCAACGTCGCAAGAACTGCGCCTGGTCAATCCGCCGTCTCCAGATCACAATTTCTGCCAGGATCGCCCGCAGCAATTCCCAACGCTCAATTTGCCGGTCTAAAGCGGCCTGGATGCTGATTGCCGGAAAACCCAATTCGCTGGTCGGCGGTTTTGCCGAGAGCCCGACATTGATGCCTACCCCTAAAATTGCTGCTTGCAACTGCGCCCCTTGCCAGCGCGCTTCTACCAGAACGCCCGCCACCTTGCGCTCGGATAATAAGACATCGTTCGGCCATTTGATGTGCGCCTGCAGGCCATAGAGATCTTCCAACGCTTCGCATACTGCCAAAGCGCCCAATGCGGTCAGCTTGGCTGCCCAGCGCTCTGCCATATCCGGCTGGCGCAACACCAGGCTGAAAGCCAGCGCCGATCCTGGCGGGGTGAACCAGGCGCGTCCCAGGCGGCCGCGGCCGGCAGTTTGCTGGTCGGCTACCACCAGGGATAGATCAGCAGCGCCCTGTTCAGCCCACAAGCCGGCGTCATCATTGGTCGAGCCAGTGGCTTCAAAATAGCGCACTTCTCCAAGCGGCAGTCCTTGCAAAATCTGCTCAAGCTGCTGGTTGTCCATGATAGGATTTTACCGCAAAAATAGGTCTGGTAAGATTACAACCCTTGTGGTATACTCTTGGGCGCTCCCGCCCCAGGCGGGAGATATCTTGCCTGAAAAAGGCCATATCCCACACGCTTCCCGATCGGACGAGGCGTGCCGCGCAAGCGGTGATCGTCCGAGTTGAAGGATGCGGCAGAACAACGCAAAGGAGAATATTTCGTATGTCCCTAATCCCCATGAAGGCGCTTCTGGAGAGCGGCGTGCATTTTGGTCACCGCACCCACAAATGGCACCCGTCCATGAAGCCGTACATCTTCACCGAACGCAACAGCATCCACATCATCGACCTGCAAAAGACCGTCAAAGCGCTCGACCAGGCTTACGCACTGGTGCGTGACACCGCGGCAGACGGCGGTAGCCTGCTCTTTGTAGGCACCAAACGACAGGCTCAAGAAACCATCCAGGAAGAAGCCATGCGGGCAGGTATGCCCTATGTGACGAATCGCTGGTTGGGTGGTATGCTCACCAACTGGCGCACGATCCGCGCCCGCATCAACGAGCTCGAACGCCTGGAACGCATGCGCGACAAGGGCGATTTCGAGCGCATTACCAAGAAAGAGGCCCTGCTGCTCACCCGCCAGATTGAACGCCTGGAAGTGCTTCTGGGTGGCATTCGCAACATGGCGCGCGTGCCCGAACTGCTTTTTGTGGTGGATGTCCGGCGTGAAGCAACCGCTATCCATGAAGCCAATCTTCTGAATATCCCGGTGATCGCCCTGGTGGATACCAACTGCGACCCACGTGATGTGGATTATGTTATCCCATCTAATGATGATGCGATTCGCGCTATCAAGCTCCTGGTTGCAAAAATTGCCGATGGCGTGATCGAAGGTAAAGCCATGCGCAAGGATATTGAAGAAGAACAGATTCAACCGGCTGCAGTTGCCATGCCAGGCATCGAAGAACCAGACCTGACCGATGAAGAACTGCTCGGCGCTGCAACGCTGGCAAAGATTTCCTCCAGTCGCCCGCCCGTCGCTGAATCTGAAGATGAGAAAACCGAAGAAGAGAATATCGTTGCCAACGATGACGGCGAAGTCGATGAGCATGAGAAAGTTCAAGAAGAAGAAGAAGTAGAAGAAGAAGTAGAAATCAACGATGAAGAGGATGAAGAATAATCATGGCCATCACCACTGAGATGATTAAAGAACTGCGCGAAGCCACAAGCGCTGGAATCCTGGACTGCCGTAAGGCCCTCGAGCAGGCAGATGGTGACTTTGACAAAGCCGTCGATTACCTGCGCGAGAAAGGTCTGGCAAAAGCCGCCAAGCGCTCTGACCGTGATGCTTCTGAAGGTGTGGTGGAGCTTTACTCGCACGGCAATGGCCGGATTGGAGTCATGGTTGAGGTGAATTGCGAGACCGACTTTGTGGCTCGCTCCGAAGCCTTCCGCACCTTCGCCCACGAAGTTGCGCTGCAGATTGCCGCGGCAGCGCCGCGCTACCTGCGCCCCGAGGATATTCCTGCTGAAGTGCTCGAGCACGAGAAAGAAATCGCCCGCGCCCGAGCTCGCGAAGAAGGCAAGCCCGATCCGGTGATCGAACGCATCGCCGAAGGCCGCCTGGAGAAATTCAAAGACGAAATGTGCCTGCTGCGCCAGCCTTATATCCGCGACGAGAACGTCACCATCGAGAAAATGCTGCACCAAAATATCGGCTCGATTGGCGAAAATATCGTCATCCGGCGTTTTGCTCGCTGGGAACTGGGTGAGAGTACAAACTAATCGATCGATTAGGCCAACCATACGGTTGGCCTTTTTCTTATCACTATTGGAGGAATTGTATGACAAACCCAACACTCAAATATAAACGCATCCTGCTTAAATTGAGCGGCGAGTCGCTGGCAGGAGAAAAAGGATTTGGAATTGACCCAGACCGGGCGGAAGATATCGCCATGCGCGTCAAAGAAGTGCGCCAACTGGGCGTCGATGTAGCCATCGTAATCGGCGCCGGCAACCTGTGGCGAGGGCGCAGCGGGATTGACCGGGGCATGGATCGCGCCACTGCGGATTATATGGGGATGTTGGCCACGGTGATGAACGCCATGGCTTTGATGGATGCCATGGAGCGGCTCGACCTGGTCACGCGCGTACAATCAGCAATTGAAATGCACGCCGTCGCCGAGCCATACATCCGCCGGCGAGCGATCCGCCACCTTGAAAAAGGGCGAGTGGTGATCATGGGTGGCGGCACTGGCAATCCTTACTTCTCCACCGATACCGCCGCCGCGCTGCGCGCCATGGAAATTGACGCTGATGTGCTGATCAAAGCCACCAAAGTGGATGGCGTATATGACTCGGATCCGATGAAGAATCCCAACGCCGTGCGTTTTGACCGGCTTAGTTATATGGAGACCATCAACCGGCGCTTAGCAGTGATGGACAGCACAGCAATTTCCCTGTGCATGGATAATAACATGCCCATCCTGGTGCTCAACCTGTGGAATCCGGATGATTTGCGCCGGGCGCTGTATGGAGAGCCAGTCGGCACCCTGGTTTCCTAAATAGAGCTTTCCCCTTTCACTGCCTTCCCACTTTGGCATTTTTCGGGTATCCTATAGGTAAGTTGGAGAAACCCGCTTTTTTGGATATCTCCAATCATTAGGCAGATGACAACAGCCCGAGGTATGGAGGTATTGATGCTTAAAGACATCTATAAAGAAGCCGAAGCGCGCATGAAAGGCGCCATCCAGGCATTGGAAGAAGATCTTTCGGGCATTCGCACCGGCCGCGCTCACCCCGCCCTGGTCGAAAAGCTGTCGGTCGAATATTTTGGCATGCCAACCCCCCTGATGCAGCTTGCCACGATCAGCGTGCCTGAGCCGCGCCAGATTCTCATCCGACCTTTCGACGCCTCCACCACACGCGCCATCGAACGCGCCATCCAGGCCTCCGATTTGGGTTTGACCCCCAATAACGATGGAAAGGCTATCCGCCTGAACCTGCCTCCCTTGACTGAAGAGCGCCGTCGCGACCTGGTGAAGGTGGTTCACCAGCGTGTGGAAGATGGGCGGGTGGCCGTGCGCAATGTGCGCCGTGACTTGATGAAGGATTTGCAGGAATTCGAAAAAGAGAAAATGATTTCAGAAGACGAGCAAAAAAAAGGCGAGGAAGAAATTCAAAAAATTACCGATCGTTTCATCGAAGATATCGGCGCGGTTGGAGAACGCAAAGAAATAGAGATTCTCGAGGGGTAGCCAAACCACGGCGAATGTATGGATCAAAAAAATATGCCTGTTTTTCCTGAGCGACAGGATTCTGGAAGCGCTTTCCCCATTCCAACCCATATTGCCATTATTATGGATGGCAATGGACGTTGGGCGTTATCACGCGGGTTGCCGCGCCTGGCCGGCCACCGCGCCGGCACAGAAAACCTGCGCCGCATCATCGAAGCCTGCATCGAGTTTGGCATCCGATACCTGACGATTTACGCCTTCTCGACCGAGAACTGGGGGCGACCGAAGGAAGAAGTCGAAGGTTTGATGGAAATCTTCGAGGATGTCATCGATCACGAATTGCAAGAATTGCAAGACCAGGGCGTTCAACTGCGCCACATTGGACGCCTGGATCGTCTCGACCCGGTCTTCCGCAATAAAGTATTGCACGCCTTGCAATACACCAGCGACAATTCACGCCTGGTGCTGAACGTGGCGTTCAACTACGGCGGGCGAGACGAAATTGTCAACGCCATCCAACGCATCATCCAGGATAAGATCGACCCTCAAGAAATCACCGCCGAACTGGTCAACCGCTATCTGTTCACGGCTGGCGTGCCCGACCCTGACCTGATCATTCGCACTTCGGGAGAATTGCGTGGCAGCAACTTTTTGATCTGGCAGGGCGCCTATTCCGAATGGTACTTCCCCCCCGTCTACTGGCCTGATTTCGACAAGGAGCAACTGCGCCTGGCGCTGGAAGAATATGGACATCGCGAACGGCGTTATGGGCGCGTTGACCAGCCGCGTGAAGAACAGGTAGACGGTCATGCTCACTAAACGTACCATCGTTTCTCTCATCCTACTGCCCATCGGGTTGATCATCATCCACCTTGGGGATTGGCCTTACGCGCTGTTGATCACCCTGATTCTGGCGTTGGCGGCCCGAGAATACGTAAAATTGTTCAAGGCGGCCGCCTGGCAGCCCTCCGAAATCCTGACGGTCGGAGGGGTTGTGCTGCTGGCCTTGTCACGATTATTGACTGGTTTTGCGGCTGCAGATTGGATCATTGCCTTACTGCTTTTATTGAGCATGGGCTACCACCTGTTCTCCTATGAGCGCGGCCGCGACCAGGCTGCCAGCGATTTCGCCGTGACAGTAGCCGGTATTTTCTATATCGGCTGGTTGGGCAGCTACATGATCTCTCTGCGCCAGATACCTGATGGCGAATGGTGGCTGCTGACGGTTTTGGTGGCGGTCTGGCTGGCCGACTCAGCCGCCTATCTGTATGGGTCGCGCTTTGGCAAACACAAACTTAGCCCACGCTTGAGCCCCAAGAAAACCTGGGAAGGTTATATCGCCGGCGTGGTTGCTTCCACCTTGATCACACCGCTCTTCGCAGCTTTATGGCGCATCGGGGCCGGCCCAGACAGCAACATCACGATGCTGAACGGGTTGATCATCGGCCTGGTGATCAGTATCCTGACCACCCTAGGCGACCTGGGTGAGAGCATGATCAAACGCCAGGTGGGCGCCAAAGATTCCAGCCAACTGATCCCCGGTCATGGAGGCGTGCTCGACCGCATCGACTCGTGGATCTGGGCTGCCAGCATCGGTTATTACATGGTTATGTGGCTGTTCGTATAAATTGCTCGGGGGCGACGCACCAGGGCACGACGCGTTACAACTCCTATACGAAATGATCATTGATCAAAAATGAATGCAGGGCGCTCCCCTGCATTTTATATTAACCTATTTATCTCCAATTAATTGACATCTGGGAATACTCGTGGTATGATCACGTTTACAAATTAATATGCCCCTACAAGGCACTCTTATCCAGAGAGGCGGAGGGACCGGCCCGATGAAGCCTCGGCAACCTCAAAAGCCTGCCACAGCAAGAACCGGCTAGTGCGGCTTTAGAACGGTGCCAATTCCGGCAGACGGATGTTCTGGTAGATGAGAGGGCGACTGTCTTTAGTATTGCGTTTTGCCCTTTCTCAATCGCTAGAAGGGGCAAAATCTTTTTAGACGGAGGACAAAACCTTGAGTACAACTTTTATGAATTCCCCCAGCCTGATGTTCACTTCTGAATCAGTGACCGAAGGCCATCCCGATAAATTGTGCGACCAGATCAGCGACGCCGTGTTGGACGCCTGTCTCGAACAGGACCCCGCCTCGCGAGTAGCCTGCGAAGCAGCCGCCAAGACGGGCTTTGTGTTGGTGCTGGGAGAAATCACCACCAAGGCGCAAATCAACTTCGATGACCTGGTGCGAGATACGCTGGTACGCACCGGCTACGACTCGAGCGAAAAAGGCATGGACGGCAGCACCTGCGGGGTGTTGGTAGCGCTGGCAAAACAGTCTGGCGATATTGCTATGGGCGTTAACAAAGCCCTGGAAGCCAAAAATGGCAATATGACCGAGGCGGAAGTCGAGGCGATTGGCGCCGGAGACCAGGGCATGATGTTCGGTTTCGCCTGCGATGAAACCCCCACCCTGATGCCGATGCCGATCTATCTGGCTCATAAGCTGGCCCGGCGTTTGAGCGAAGTGCGCAAAGACGGAACCTTGCCGTGGTTGCGCCCAGACGGTAAGACCCAGGTCACGGTTGAATACCGCTTTGGAAGACCTCACCGGGTCGACACAGTTCTGATCAGCACCCAGCACGCCCCAGAGATCGGCCAGGAGCACATTCGCGAGGCCTTGATCGAGCATGTGATCAACCCGATCTTGCCAGCTGAGATGGTGGATGACAAGATCAAAATCTACACCAACCCCACCGGGCGTTTTGTAATCGGCGGCCCACAGGGCGACGCCGGCCTGACCGGGCGCAAGATCATCGTCGATACCTACGGCGGCATGGGCCGGCATGGCGGAGGCGCTTTTAGCGGTAAAGACCCGACAAAAGTAGACCGCTCCGCTGCCTACGCCGCTCGCTGGGCTGCCAAGAATGTTGTCGCGGCTGGTCTGGCGCGGCGCTGTGAAATCCAGGTTGCTTACGCCATCGGCGTGGCGCGCCCGTTGAGCGTCAATGTCGAGACTTTCGGCACCGGCGAAATCCCCGACGAGGAAATTGCCCAGCTGGTGCAGGAGACTTTCGATCTGCGACCGGGCGCCATTATCCGCGACCTCGACCTGCGCCGCCCGATCTACCGCCAGATTGCTGCCTACGGCCACTTCGGGCGGGACGATCTAGACCTGCCTTGGGAGCGCACCAACAAAGCCGACCTGCTGCGGCGCAAAGCGGGCCTTTCTCAACCCGTTGCTGCTGACTGAGTTGCGAAATTTTTTTAGAGCAAAAGGCGCAGCTTGCAAAATTATGCAGGCTGCGCCTTATTGATTCGCTTGTGTGACCTTAATCTCTATGGTTTTTCTAACCCGTGGGCGTTGAGCAGCGCTTCGTCTTTCATAATTACCTCAGTCTGCCCGTCCGCCACGATGCGCCCATCATCCATAATCACCATCCGCTCGAACAATTCCCGCACCATCAACATATCGTGCGTCGACACCAACATGGTGATTGGGAGATCGCGCAGCAAATTGATCAACGAGCGTCGGGCACGCGGATCCATCCCTGCGGTCGGCTCATCCAGCACCAACACCTCCGGCTTCATCGAGAGCACTGTCGCAATGGCGATGCGCTTCTTCTCGCCTACGCTGAGGTGGTGCGAAACGCGCCTGGAGTAATCTGCCATGCGCACTGTCTCCAACGCTTCGCTCACCCGGTTTTGCACCTCATCCGGCGGAAGCCCCTGGTAGAGTGGGCCATAAGCCACATCTTCATACACGGTCGGTGAGAACAACTGGTCGTCTGGGTTCTGAAACACCAGCCCGACGCGCGCCCGCACCTTGCCCAGGTTGGACTTGATGACCGGCAACCCCGCCACGCAGATCAACCCCTTGCCGATCAGGATGCCGTTGAGATGCAAAATCAAGGTCGATTTTCCCGCCCCGTTTGGCCCCACCAGGGCAACCTTCTCGCAGGGCTCGATATGCAGCGATACCCCCTGCAGCGCCTTTCGCCCATCTGGGTAAGCAAAATACAGATCGTCAACTTCTATCGAATGATGCATAAATACTCTCAGCACAAACCAGAATGCCTGGTTAATCCCTATCGATTACAACCAGTAAGCCAGGCCCAGCAGGATTGCCAACACTGCCAGACCAGACCCAAGCGCCAACCAGCTACCGGCGTGTAAGGGCGGCAGAGGCGCAACGCGCACTTCGCCGTCATAGCCGCGCGCCACCATCGCCATATAAATGCGGTCGCTGCGCTCGAAACCGCGCAAGAACAGGTTACCCGCCATCCCTCCGGCAATGCGCGCCCGCCAGGTTACGCTGCCGCCGTTCTTCAGTCCGGGTTGGTCGGCTTGGCCGCTGCGCGCCGCCCGCGCCCGCAATAAACGCAGGGCTTCATCTGCCAGCACAAACAGGTAGCGCCACATCAAGCCAAAGATCGCCACCAACAAGCGCGGCACGCCAACAGCTCGCATTGCCATCATCAAATCGGGAAAGGGCGTGCTGCTTGCCAGCACAATCGCCGCTTGAACGGAGATCCATGATTTCAAGGCCACGCTGATAAAACGCTCCAGCCCGCTTTGCGAAACCGTCAAGGTCCAATCGCCAATTGAAAAGCTGGTCAACGCCGGTCCCGGCAGCGTGAAGATAACCGGCAAAGCCGCCAACACGAAAGGAAAGGCCAGCGCCGCTCGCCCTAAAACAAAGCCAATTCCCAGCTCGGAAAGCAGCGTCGCCGCCAGGATGGTCGCAAACAACAGGATATATACCGGCCAGGCCGCATGAGGCGTCAGAGCCGTGGTTAAGATGAAGGCAATCGTCAACACGAATTTGACGCGTGCATCCAGGCTGTGAACCAGGCTGATGCGATGATGGTACGGGTCAAGAAAATGAATGTGCACGCTGCGCTCAGGCTGTCAGGCGCTTTTTGCGGCTGTAAGCGACACCAGCCGCCACGCCAAACACAATGACGACGCCGATAATGCCGGCGATAATGGTGGCCACCGCCTCATTCGACACCCCGGGAAATACATAATCCGGGATAATCTCATACAAAGGCCCCTGAGCGGCGTCCAGAAAGCCCTTCTCCTCCGCCACCCATTCCAGGCCATCCGGGTTAGACGAGGCCAGCGGCGAAGCAATCGCCAGGGCAATCGCAATCGCCAGGCCAGCGAACCAAACTATCGCCCCACCGGTTTGCTGCTTTTCACCGGCTTCGATCAGGTCGCGCCGGGAAGCGTAGATAAAGACCAGCGCGCCGACCGTGATCAGCCCTTCGCCAACCCCAATCAGAGCGTGGATGCCAGCCATGGCCGGGATGGCGATGTTGGCGGGAGAAATTCCGGACAAGGCCAACTGCAACCCCACCGCCAGGGCAGCGATGAAAATCGAAAGCCAGGCCGCCGAAAAGCCGCCCACATACAGGCCCCATTTTTGCCCGCCAGCGACTTTTTGAACGGCGCGATAAACCGTGTAAGAAACCAGGACGCCGATCACTCCCATGTTGAAGATATTGCCGCCCAAAGCCAGCAAACCACCATCTTGAAACACCAGCGCCTGGACGCCTACCACTGTGGTCATGACCAGGATAGCCGCCCATGGCCCCAGCAGGATTGTGGCAAGCGCCGCGCCCATCAGGTGGCCAGAGGTGCCGCCGGCGACGGTGAAATTCAACATCTGCCCGGCAAAGATGGCCGCCGCCAACACACCCATCATCGGCACGCGCCGCTCATCCAGGTCGGCGCTGACCCGGCGCAGTGAAATTGCCACGGCAATGACAGTCAAAACCCACAAAACAACCGAGACCGCGACAGAGAGAAAACCATCGGGAATATGCATGGGAAGGGGAGCGTATAACATTTGAGCCTCCTGAAAGAAATTTACTGATGATCCTGGCAACCAGGGCAAAGCCCAAAAAATGTGACATGCATGCCATCGATCTGGTATCCTGTTTTGTGTTGAAATTGAGAAAAAAGCGCTTCGAGCAAATCATGCGGGATTTCATGGGTTGCGCCGCACTTGCGACAAACCAGGTGGTGGTGGTCGCGCTCACCGGTTTCATAAACTAACTGCCCGCTGCCCACATGCGCCGCCAAAGCCAGCCTTTGCTCATGTAGAAAATTCAAAGTCCGGTAGACAGTTGGCTCGGTCAGACCTGGCAGCATCTCCTGCGCTCGTTCACAAATTTCGATCGGGGTCAAGTGCCCATGCGCTTCGTGCAAAACGCGCAAGACCACCATGCGCTGGGGAGTCAAGCGAAAACCACGCAAGCGTAATTCTTTCATACAAGTTTCGAGCAAGTTAGCGGTCATATTGGGCTTCGTCCTGGTCTGCTACGGATACTGGCTTTTGGAATTAAATACTATTGCAAGTAGTTACAATAGTATTTTATCACAATTAATTCGCTTCTTTTTTGCCCGATTGTTTCCCTGTCGCTGCCCCCGGAAAACAAAAAGCGGGCTTTGCAGCCCGCCAAAATCAATCGCTAAAGTTTCAATTCAAATGCGGCAGGAATTTCTTCTCGAGGCGATCTTTGGGTTGGTAACCGGTCACCCGCTCGACAGGTTGCCCGCCTTTAAACAACATCAATGTCGGCACGCCCATGATCTGGTAATCCATTGCCAGGTTGGGGCTGTCATCGACATCCAACTTAACCACCTTTATCTTGCCCTGCCAGGATTGCGCCAGCTGCTGCAGGATCGGATCGAGCATCTTGCAGGGGCCACACCATACCGCTGTAAAATCTACCAGCACAGGCAGTGAACTCTCCAGCACCTCCAACTGAAACGTCGCTTCGCTCAATTTTGGAATATCCGTCATTTCTCCTCCTCGCTCCTCTCTGTGTGAATGGTAACAAGCATATTCGAAAACGTCAAGGATGGGAGGGCGGGGTTGCAACTTTGGCGACTGTCTCCATGGTAGCTGCCAGCCAACTTTCGACCGATTCGAGCAGCGCCGTGTCGGGATTTGTTTCATTGGCTAACAAAGCCTGTTCTAACGCTTGAGCGGCCTGGCTAAGATCGACAGCCCCAATCACGCCAGCGGTGCTTTTTAGAGTGTGAGCCAGTCGTAATGCTGTTTTGTGGTCTGCCGTTTCGAGCGCGGCGCGGATTTTGCGCGCTGCATCGGCCTGATCGCTCTGGAACATGCGCAGCAATCGTTCGTACAAAGCCTGGTTGCCAAGCCGCCGAAGGGCTTGCTTCGTATCCAGAATAACAGATGGGGTGGGCGACTGGACGGCAAGCGATTGTTCGAAAGGCCTATCTGTGTGGGAATTCATAGCCGGGTTACCCAACCAGTGCATCAGAACCTGTGTGAGGCGATCGACATCAATGGGTTTCGAGATGTAATCATCCAGCCCAGCTCGCAATGCTTTTTCGCGTTCACCCGCCAGGGCATGGGCAGTCATGGCTATGATAGGAAGTTTTCCGATAGCGAAACGGGGGTCTCGGCGAATCATGGCCGTCGTCTCATAACCATCCATAACGGGCATTTGGATATCCATCAGCACAGCATCGAAAGCCTGTTGGGTAATCATTTCAGTAGCTTCAATTCCATTGTTGGCTACTTGCACCTGTATACCCATCCTCGCTAGAAGCTCAACGGCAACCAGTTGGTTAATCTCATTATCTTCTACCAACAATACATGTTTGTCTTTCAGGTTTTCCAGGAGATGGCTGGCGTCTTGCAGTTGCGAGGGTTGCGCCTCGATCAGGTTCTGATCGGCAAACACAGGCGCGCCAGTGTCGCTCTTCTCAATCGCAAGCTGAAGCATTAAGTTGACAGTAAATGTGAAGATACTACCCTGCCTGGCAACGCTATGAACGATAATTTCCCCACCCATCATTTTCACCAGGCGTTGGCTGATGGTCAGCCCCAGACCGGTGCCGCCAAACTTACGGCTGGTGGAGCTATCGGCCTGCATGAAGGGTTGGAACAGCCTGGCAACCTGCTCGGCAGTCATTCCCATACCGGTATCCCGTACGGAAAATTCCAGCGTGGTCTCGCCAAGCGTGGATGCAACCTGTCGCACCTGCAATGAGATTTCGCCCTGCTCAGTGAACTTAATAGCATTGCTCAGCAGGTTGATCAGAATTTGTCCCAAACGAGCAGGGTCGCCTACCAGAAGGCGCGGGGTATCCGGGGATTTATCGAAGTTGATTGAATTGCCTTTTTCCTGGGCGCGGTGCACAAACATGCCAGTCAATTTGTGCAGAATTTCATCAAGATTAAAACTGGCGATTTCCAGCTCCATCTTTCCGGCTTCAATCTTCGAGAAGTCTAAAATATCGTTGATTATCGCCAGCAAGGTTTCGCCAGAAATTTGGATGTTGGACAAATAAGCGCTTTGTTTTTCATCTAACTCGGTTTGCATAGCCAGATAAGTCAGGCCGAGGATGCCGTTCAACGGCGTACGGATTTCGTGGCTCATGACAGCCAGGAAATCGCTCTTCGCGCGGTTGGCGGCTTCTGCCTGTTCCTTAGCATCCACCAACTGGGCGGTGCGTTCTTCGACCAGGTCCTCCAGATGCTGCCGGTAACGAAGCAACTCCTCTTCGGCTTGTTTACGCTCCTGGATGTTGCGAAAGTTTATCACCAGACCTTCCAGGTTGGGATCGGATAACAAATTGGTAAAAGTGCTCTCGATCCACAGCCATGAGCCATCTTTACACTCAAAGCGATACTCCAGGCTGGGCGTGTGAGATGGGTTCTGAAGAACATCCATAATCACATCCAGCACGCGCGGTAAATCTTCCGGGTGAGTCAATGTCCCTGGATTCGCTTCTGCAACATCCGGATAATCAGCCATCGAATAGCCGAGCATTCTCAATGCAGATGGGCTGATGTATTTGAACTTATCTTCGAGGCTAATCAGTACGATGCCATCAGGCGCATTTTCGGTCAGAGCTTTGAAGTATCGTTCGGCTTGCCGGATTTTCTCGTCGGCCTGCTTTCGCTCGCTGATGTCACGGGTCTGAACAACAAAGCGGTTCTTTCCACCGATTACAGTGAACCGGATCGAAATTTCGGCCCAGAAATGACTGCCATCCTCGCGCTTTGCCAACCATTCAAAAGTCTGCGGCCCAACCTGGCGCGCCCTTCTCTGCCATTCCATGATTTCCGGCAGGGAATAAGGCGACTCACCCATGCTCAGACTGCCTGCAGCCAGGTTCAGAGCTTCCTGGCGAGTATAGCCATACATCTCACACATGCGCTGGTTGACATCCAGGATTTGTCCGGTATCGGCGTCATGCACGAAGATTGCATCACCGGCAGAATCAAGCACCGCCTGCAAATAGTCGCTGGCTTCTTCTAGAGCAGTTTGGGTGAGTTTTCGATCGCGAATTTCCTGTTGGGCAGACGAATACAGGCGCGCGTTGTGAATGGCTAAAGCCAAAAGGTTGGCAACGCTGCTTAAAACCTGGGCATCCTCTTCGTTATATATGCCAGGCTCATAGTGCTGCATCTGCACCACGCCCAGGACCTGCTCATTCACAAACATGGGGACAGTCAGGATAGAACGAGCAACCCGCTGGTCTGAAGTTTCAATCACGATATAGGTTTTTAGTTTTTCCCGATCAAGGCTCAGATCATCGACAATATCGGCTTTCTTACTCAGGATGGCGCGGCTGTTGGGACCAGCTTGACCATCCAGCGGAATTGCCGGCAAATTTCTAGCATCGACCGGTTGACCATCTGCCATGATGAACATCGGCGAAATGGTCTGTTGGCTTTCATCATACAAAATAATTTCGAAATTGGAATTGGGGACGAAGTTTTGAATTTCCCGGTAAGCAATCTGGCAGATTTCTTCCAGATCGAGGCTGCCGCCCAGGCTCAATCCAAGCCGGTAAAGGGCGTTTTGCCTGGATAGCAGCTTTTTTAATTGTTGTTGATTGGCTTTGCTTTCTGTGATATCGGTATGCGTGCCTAACATGCGGCGAGAATTGCCCTCGGCATCCCACTCAATGAGTTTGCCTATGGACAAAATCCACTTCCAGCGGCCTGATTTGGCGCGCTGGCGAAATTCCACCCGGTACTCGGGAATCTTTCCAGCCAGGTAGGCGCGATAGATTTTCTCGACCGGCTCGCGATCCTCAGGATGCAAACGTTCGATCGAACTTGAGACAGTCTCTTCGAATTCTCCAGGCTGGTATTCTAACATCCGAAAATAATCATCATTGACAATTACCTTCCCAGAGGGAATATCCAGATCATACAACCCTTGCTTCGAAGCGCTAAGCGCCAGGCGCAGGCGGGTTTCGCTCTCACGCAAGGCCGCCTCGCTGCGCAGCCGGCGCAGCGCAATAGAGGCCTGGATCATGATGGTTTCAACCATTTCCTGATAAGGCGCCAGATCACGGCGGGCCAGAATGATCAGCGCTCCAAAATGATGATTTTCCCAATAGAAACTGATGCTGTAAATCGCATAAAGATTGAGTTGTTTTTCGATCGCACGGCACACTTCTTCAGACGCCTGGCGGGATATTAGTTGGTGTAGCCCACCTTCGGCCTTGAGCAAGCGATTGCTATGATACGATTGCAATTCCTCTGGGGTTGCTTCGGACAAGAGATAATCGTGATCAGCGGGATCGAGACCCAACTGGCGTGTAAGTTGCGCATATTGCGAGCCGAAGCCATACATTCCAACCACGCGCTCGGCCTGCAAGGCATCATCAACAAGGGTCACAACGGTCTGCCCTTCACCGAGCAAGGTTTGCGCCTTTTCACCCACTAATTGCACAATCTCTTCAACTCGATCAAGCCGGGCAATCTGGTACTGGGTGTCCGACATTGTGAGCATGGCTTTTTCCATGCGTTTGCGTTCGGTGATGTCGTGCGCCATACCCCGCACGATGGGTTCAGCGACGCCCTCTGTGCGCAAGGAATTATGATATTCCCAAATCCGCCGCTCCCCGCTGTGGGTCAACATCGTCAATTCGCCGCTCGCAGCGCCATCCCGGCTTATTTTACGCAGGTACAATGGGAAAGCTCGCATCACCTCCGGATCTAAAAAATCACGGATATTTCTGTTCAACGTTTCGTCCAGGTCATATCCCAACGCTCGCTCTGCTGCCGGATTTATTGAAAGGATGACTCCATCCAAATTATGGGTGTAGATCAAATCCTGGCTGTGCTCGATCAGGTCTCGATAGCGCGCTTCGCTCTCGAACAGGGCTTTCGCAGCGCGGCGGCGTTCGAGGGCGTGGTTTAGCGAGACTAAAAGCTGTTCAATATCAATGGGTTTTTTCAGGTAGAAATAAGCGCCGGCGTTGACAGCGGCAATGGCGGTCTCTTCGGAAGCGTATCCGGTGAGTACAATACATTCGATGCGCGGCCAGCGCCGTTTGAGGGCATGCAAGACTTCTAAGCCAGGCATATCGCCCAGGCGCAAATCCAGAAGCGCCGCGGCAGGTTCAGCCTGTTCGGCAAGATGCAGCGCCTCTACACCGGTCCCCGCACAAACAGGGTCAAAGCCCTTGAGACTCAGAATATCGTGCAGCGTATGGCATAGATGAGGTTCATCATCCACAATCAGGATTCGCAGCGAATGGCTCATGGATGCCCCAACGCTTTCTTCAACTGGCGTGAGCGGATCTCCGCCAGGGCATTGAATAATTCTGACATCACCAGCGGCTTGTACAGGCAGGCATAGGCGTTAATATCGAGCGCTTTTTCAATGGCAGTAGCCATCTCCCGGCCAAAAGCCGTAACCAGCAAAACAGGTAATTTGGGATAACGTTGGCGAATTCTTTGTAGAACTTCGTGCCCATCGACGCTTTTCAACTTCATATCCAGCAAGATGACTTGCTCTTCCCCATCGATGCTGCTCAAGGCCTGGTAGGCGTCGATGATGACCTTGACGGTATAGCCGCGCTGGGATAATATATCGCCCAGTGTACGACAAAAGACCTGGTCATCGTCGACGATGGCGATCAATTGCGTCTCGCTCAAAAGCGCCAGAAAATTCAACACCTGGGAGAGATCGAGCGGCTTGTCCAACACCGCCAGGGCCCCCATTTCCATGCCATGGGCAGTCAGTTCTTCTGAAGCGTAGGCGGTCATTAGCACCACTGGCAAGTCAGGTTGAATTTGATGCAAAGCAGCGCATAATTCAGCGCCGTTCATGCCTGGCATGACGATATCGCTAATGACACAGAAGAATTCAAATTTGTGAGCAAGTTCCAGGGCGGCTTCTGCGCTATGCGCCTGGATCGTCTGGTAGCCTTGCATACCCAGTATATCGGCCAATGTTGAGGCCATGCTGGGCTCATCATCGACAACAAGAACTCGCAGCGTTTCATTCATGGGTGAACCTCCTCGATAATTGGCAACGTGATGGTAAAGGCGCTGCCAGCGCCAACTGCGCTCTGAAAATCGATCCTACCGCCGTTAGCTTCGGTCAGTTTGCGGCTGACAGCCAGCCCCAAACCAATGCCACGCGGTTTGGTGGAAAACAGCGGCTCGAAGACTTTGGCCAGATTTTCTGAGGCAATGCCTTCGCCATGATCCTGGATAGAAATCGCCAGCCAGCCAGCTTCTGCGCGCTGCGCCGAGAAGATCACTTCTCCTCCGCCTGGCATAGCTTGATAGGCGTTCACCAACAGGTTGCCCAGCACCTGCGCCATCTGCTGCAAGTCAATATGCAGGCTGGGCAGGTCGTCTGGCAGGCGGCGGTCGATGGCAACGTTGGCTGGCGGTGGGAAGCGAGCCAGCGCATCATCTGCCAGCCTGGCAAGCGAGACATGTTCCAGGTCGACAGAACGGGAGCGCCCATAGAGCAACAGATCGCCGATAATTTTATCGGCGATGCGTACCTGGCCTTCGATGACCCCAAGGTATTCCTTGACCTTGTCTGCTGCGCCAGGCTGGATCAGGCGCAGGAAATAGACAGCGTTGCTGATCACACCTAACGGATTGCGTAATTCGTGGCCCACGCCGCCTGCCAACTGACCAAGACCGCCAGTCGCTCTTGGCGCACCAGTTTCTCCTGAGCATCTCTGAGTTCGAGGGTGCGCTCCTCTACCATTTCTTCAAGCCGCTCGGAGTAGGCTTTGAGGGATTCTTCAGATTGCTTGCGTTCAGTAATGTCCTGAATGACAGCCAGGAAGGCATGCTCTTTTTCGAAATATTGTAAGTGCACTTCAACCGGGTAAAGATCGCCATTCATACGGCGATGGACGGTCTCAAAGACCTGGACAGTTTTTTCCCGCCTCAATAATGACCCCAATACCTGCTCAAAATCTTCCGGTGTGAACTGTGGTTTAATGTCCAGCGGGGTAAGCTGCCGAGCCTGCTCGAAATCGATCAACAAATTTTTCAGAGCGCCTGAGTTGACGAAACGGAATTTCAAGGTGTCGGCGTCGAAAACATAAATCTCATTCAGGCTGGCAGCCAGGATATTGAAAAGCAATTCGCGCTCGGCGTCGGCTTTCTTAAGATCGGTGATGTCCGTAGAGATGCCGCCAACGCCATAAATATCATCTTCGGAAGCAACGAGGGGAAATTTAATTGAAAGATAGATGTGCTTGCCATCCGGTTGCTCGTTCTCTTCTTCAATCATGTAGGGTTGGCGACTTTCGATCACATGAAGGTCGTTGGCGCGATGGGATTCGGCGATCTCGGCGGGCAAAATCGCCTGGCGGGTCTTTGAAATCAGCGTCTGGCGCGGCACACCGAACAACGTTTCCAAAGCGCGGTTGATCAAAAGGAAGCGGCCTTCTAAATCCAGAGCATATACCAGAGAGGCGCTGTTGTCGGTAATATCTTCGAGAAGTTTACGGCTTTCCTTGAGCGCCTGTTCCGCTTGAATGCGCTCGGTGATATCCTGGACAAAAACCAAAGCGCCATGTTCACCGCCGTAGAAAAACGGCACAGCCGATTCTTCAACGTCAACGCTGCTGCCATCCAATCTCAAGATCTTTTCCACGATCATAGGGACTGCTTTGCGCTCTTCATTCAACTGCCTGATGCGCACGTTTACCTGTTCACGGCAGGCAAGATGAAAGTAGTCAGTCACCGTCTGTCCCAACAACTGCCCGGTATTTTGCACGCCAAAAAGTTGTAGGCCAGCCGGGTTGATGTAGGCAAATTTCTTCCTGGTCTGAACAAAGATTACAGTTGGGGCCTGCTCTACCAGCGTGCGAAAACGCTCTTCACTCTCCCGCAAGGCATCTTCGGCGCGTTTACGCTCGGTTATATCGCGGACGGTGTTCAGAATATATTGTTCTCCATCGATTTCGATGAGCGCAGCAGACAGTAAACCCTGATGGATGGCGCCATCTTTGGAACGAAACTGGGATTCAAAGTTCACAGCGTTGTCGCCAGATTGCAAGACGGCGACGATTTTCTCGCGGTCAACAAGGTTGTCCCAGATGCCAAGTTCAATAGAAGTATTTCCAAGCACTTCTTGCTCCGAAAAGCCAAGAATGCGCTCGAAGCCTTGGTTAATCGAAGCAAACCGCCCATCAGACAAACGGGTGATCGAAACAGCATCGGGCGTAATCATGAAAGCTTTCTTGAATTTCTCTTCGCTAGCGCGCAACGCTTCAGCCGCCTGGTAGCGCTCCAGGCGATACCGCCAGCGTTGGCGCCCCCATAACACATACAACCCAGCGCCAGAGGCGACAACCAGGGCAGAAAAGAAGATCACCGTTTGCCATAACCGCTCTTGCAAGGGAGCGAAAGCCTCGTCCTGATCCAGGCGCGCCACCAGGAACCAGGGTGAATTGGGCACCGGAGCGATCGCGCCAACCACAGCCTGACCGCGATAGTCAATCCCCTCTACTACACCGCTCTGCCCGAGGGCAGCTTTGGCCGCCAGGATGCGTGTTTCTTCCATCGATATGCCCAGAGTCAGAGCAGCGTCCTTTCGAAAGCGCAAGGGATTCAAGAACACAACCTCATTACCTTCACGCCGCACAAGCAACGTCTCGGCGCTCTCGCTGGCAGTGGGCCACTGAACGATATAGGGATAAAGATAAGTTTCTGGATTGATCATCAGAACCAGGATGCCCAATGGCTGGCCCAAGTCTTGCCCGGCGTAAATGGGTACCAAAAGCGAAAGAACAATGCTCTGGTCGACCTGGTGAAAGTGAAAATCGAGAAATACCACCTGCCCTGCTTGTAGAGTGGGAGCCACTTGTTCAAGCATGTGGGCATCGATTGGCTCGAAAACAGGGGGCGCTGCAATCCGTTCGCTCCCGCCAGTGTCCAGCAGGTAAATCTGGCTGTAGTGATAAGACTCGACCAGGTTTTCCATCCAGTTCTGAAGCTGCTCCTCTACGATGGCGTCACTCGGATTTTCCAGGTAATTTTTCACTAAAGCGGCAAATGCGACGTTTTTTTGCAAAGCCTGGGCGTCTCCCAACCGTTCGGCGCGCCAGCTCTGTAATTCGCTTACTTTCAGCCCGGCGATAGCCGACAATTGGCTTTCCACCTGAGCGCGAAAATCCCGCTCGAAATTACGATAGGAAAGGTAACCCGCAACGGCCAATCCGGTCGCCAGGATTGCCAGAGTTAACAAAAACATTGCCTGGGAGCGCTTTTCCTGGGGATCGAGCCGTCCTGCGGAGGGGGCTGGCTGGGGCCTGCGCTTCAGAAAATCGAAGCGAAATACCGCCACAGCCGCAAGCGCTGCGCCTAGCGCAAAGCCCGGTATGGCGGGGTTGAATGCACCTTGCGGGAGCCAGTTGAAAACAGTAAGCAAGGTGATCATGAATGGGACCAAAGCTGAAGCAGTCAAGAAAACCGCCTGCAAGCGGTAGCGGCGTGCGGCGCGCCATGCTGACCATAGCAGCACACAAGAACCTGCCAACAGGAGCAACTGCCCATAGAAGAGATGCACCAAAAACCACGGCCCGGTGACGCGCACGGCAGTCTCGGCGATCCAAAAAGGCCCGTCCTGGTGAAAGCCCACCTCTTGCTGCACCCAAAAGAAATGGAAACCGCTCGTCCAAACCATCGCTTGGGTAATGAGCGGAATGATAAATAAAACGCCTAAAAACGTTTTAGAAAACCAGGCCCGCCGCCCGCTGTATTCCAATGCAAAAAGCAGCCACAACGGGAAGAGCGCAGCAAAGGGCAAAAAGCGGGTCTTGAACCAGAATAAGGCCAGGGCTTCGTTCGGACTGAGCATCAAGAATACTTCTTGCAAGGCAGCCAGTCCCAAGACCAGCGCCAGCCAGAAGTAAATTTGATTGCTCAAAACAGCGCGCTGCCGCCAGGCCTGCCAGGCCAAAAAGCCAGATACGAGCAGCGCAGCCAGCACCGCCCCGAAATAAACCCCAGTTTGCCAGGTCACCTTTCGGCCTCCTCCCAGGTGGGCAAGAACACGCTAAAAACTGCCCCTTCACCCGCTTGGCTTTGCAGCTCGATCCGCCCGCCGTTGGCCTCGACCAGCTTCTTGCTGACCGCCAACCCCAACCCAATGCCCTTGGGCTTGGTGGTAAAAAGCGGCTCGAACATTTTTGGCAGATTCTCAGGTGAGATGCCCGAACCGCTATCTTCGACAGCGATGCAAATTTCCTTACCGTATGAAACGGCAGAGATCGTCAGGCTGCCGCCCTGGGGCATAGCCTGGCAGGCATTCACCACCAGGTTACCCAGTACCTGTTCGATCTGGAGCCGGTCGGCATAGATTTTTGGCAAACTTACGGGGATTGCCTGCGAGACATTCACAGTTGCGTGAACTGGGTAACGACTCAAGACACTCTGGATAAGGTCGGCAACTTGGACGGGCTCAGGTTCAACCGATTTGGCGCGTGCAAAATCGAGTAGATCGGCAATGATCCGTTCAGCTGTGCGCACTTCCTTTTCGATTATGCCGAGATACTCTTTGATCTTCTCGCCGGCGTCAGGCTGGGTAATTTGCAGGTAATAAACCGCGTTATTAATAACCGCTAACGGGTTGCGCAGTTCATGCCCCACACCGCCAGCCAGTTGGCCCATCACAGCCAGGCGCTGTTGGCACAAGAGTTGTTCTTGCGTCTCGTGTAACTGACGGGTGCGCTCTTCTACGTCTGCTTCCAGGCGCGCCTCGTATTCTTCGCGCAGCCTCTCTGTACGTTTGCATTCGGTAATATCACGGCAGAAACACGCCAATTGGCCAGCGCCGATTTCCAGGTAGGTGATAGAAATTTCTACCTCAATAAGGCTGCCATCTTTGCGCCGGTGGCAGGTTTCGAATAAATCCGAACCGTTGGTGAGGATACGCGCCATACGTTGGCGCGTTTCGGCAGCGTTCTCATCCACATCAATATCCCATACACTCAGCTCCAGGATTTCTGCGCGGCTGTAGCCGCTTATATCGCAATAGGCCTGGTTTACTTCTATGAAGCGACCTTCCAGATTGACCATCCAAAAGCCGTCCTGAGCGGTTTGCAGAATAGCGCTGAGGAATTTTTCTTTCTCCGCTAACCGGGCATGCGTTTCCTTGATCTGGCTGATATCAATAAATACAGCCAGGTTGCCAACGTACTTACCATCCTGGTAGCGCGGGCTGCCGCTAACCTGAACGGGCAGCAGCGAGCCATCTTTACGAAGCAGAGTCAATTCATAACGGCTGGCAATGCCTTGCGCGCGCTGGCGGTTGATTTCTTGTACTTTTTGAATCTGATCGGGTGGCATTACTTCACGGATGTGCTTTCCAAGCATCTCTTGCGGGGTGTAACCAAGCATGGCAGCGGCAGCTGGGTTTACAAAAGAAAAGCATCCATCTAGATCCTCGACAACGATGCCTTCGCCCATCGTTTCGATGAGGCCGGTGTGGAACAATCGTAGTGTTTCTAACTCGGATTGCATTTCCTTGCGCCAGGTGATATCGCGCAACGAAGCCAGCCAGGCCGGCTGGCCATGCCATTCAATGCGGCGAGCGCGGAATTCCACAATCCGTTCTTTCTGGCCAGGACGGTGTAAAGTGATCTCAGTAAATTCTCCACTGTCAAGAGGCAAGCCAATCTCCTGACCAGCCAGATCGTCGGAAGACAAGTTGAGCAATTCACAGGCCGCCGGATTGGCAAACAACCCGCGACCGCTCTCGTCTACTACCACCATACCATCCGTGTTGTTGGCAATCAAATCGCTCAGTTGAGCTTCTTTTTCGCGCGCCGCGTCTTCGGCGGCTTTAATCCGCAGCATCGATTTGACCCGCGCCACCAGTTCGCGATTCGAGATGGGGCGGATCAAGTAGCCATCGGCGCCAGTTTCTAATCCTTGCACCCGGCTTTCGATATCGATGCGGGAACCAGAGACAATCACCACAAAGATAGATGCCAATTCCGGATCAGATTTGATACGGCGACAGACTTCCAGCCCATCCATCACGGGCATACTGATATCCAGGAGCATCAAATCGGGCTTGAGTTGCGCAGCCAGGCGCAGGGCTTCAGCGCCGTTTTCGGCTTCCCATACCTCATAGCCGGCGGTTTCAAGCGCATGGCGCGTGGTGAAGCGGATCTCTTTATCATCATCGACAACCAGGATTTTAAGATTAGCCTTCATGGTTGCTCCATTTCAATTTGCCTCGCTTGGGAGTTGCGCCGGAGCAAGCGGGATCGAAACATAGAAACTCGTGCCTTGCCCCGGGATGCTTTCCAGCCAAATGGCGCCGCCATGACCTTCAATGATGCGTTTGACGATCACCAACCCCAACCCGGTGCTTTTCTCTCCCTGGGTGCCGGGGCGGCCATGCTTGAAAGCTTTAAAAAGATTAGCTTGTTCATCAGGCGTCATGCCCGAACCCTGATCGACGATGATGAGACGAAAGTTCGGATCTTCTTTTTCCAACCGCACCTGGATATTCCCGCCAACAGGCGAGAACTTAATCGCGTTGCTAAGCAAGTTGTTCAGCACCTGCTCGAATTTGGAGGCGTCGATCACAACTGCGGGCAGGGGGTCGGTATGCAAATGAATAGTCAGGTCTTTCTTAGCAGCCAACGCCTGGTTGCGGGCAATGTTACGCTCGACCAGGCGCGGTAAGTCTTGCGTGGTATATTCAAGGTGAAGCCTACCCGCTTCGATTTTAGCAACATCCAGCAAATCATCCACCAGGTTTGCCATAAAGCGGCTGGAATCGTGGATTACATCGATAAATTTGTCGTAATTCTCGCTCAAGATGACCGGATCTTCTTCTTTGAGGAACTCGCTGACCATCAGGATGTTGTGGAGGGGGTTGCGTAGATCATGGGCTGCCATCCCTAAAAAATGGTTTTTTTCCAGGTTGAGACGTTCAAGCTCGGCGTTTTTCTTAGCCAGCTCGCGCTGAGCAGCAACCAGTTCATTATTCAGACGGCTGATTTCATCGAATAAATTGTCATCTCGCCGGTTCTGAAAAATGGCGCGCAGCGCATTGGTTTGTTCGTTGTTGATTCTCATCAACTCTTCATAGAGCTTGATGAGCTGCCAGCTATTTTCAGCGCCAATAATTAATAATTTATCGCCGTTGTAAGCGCCGGCGAATTGTATGGTTTTGATTGAATCTTCCACAACTACGTTGATCGGCCAATCGAAGGCGGCGCCCTGAGAACGCACGGCCTCCAGAAAAGAGAGGGCTTTTTCGAGCCCGCCACGCGCTGCCAGGCGCGAAAACGGTTGACCGGGTTGGGCTGCCTCCCCCAACCCAAGTGAATCGGTCAGCACTTCAAGAATAGCGCCTGCTTTGTCGCAGCGCAATACGACTCCCAACGACTGCTTCATGAGGTCAATCTCTCAGCTTCGAGCAGGGCGGCTTGCGCATCACCAGCAAAACCGTCTGCGCCTATCTGTTTCCACAAATCAAGAGAAAGGTTAAAGGGGTAGCCGCCTACCATGACGCGCGTTGAACGACCAGCCTCCTGGCGCAGCTTGCGAATCAATTCACGCGCCTGACTGACATGAAAAGTCATCGTGACCGATATTCCCAACAGGTCGGCATTGCGCTCGTTTACCATGTTGATGACGCTTTCCGGTGGTGTGTTAGCGCCCAGGAAATAAGTATCCCACCCTTCAATTTCAAGGAAATCTGCCACCATGCGAGCGCCAATTTCGTGCAGTTCGCCGCCAACGCAGGCCATCACCATGCGACGTTCTTTTCGCTCGCCAGTAAAAAGATGGGGATATAACTGCGACATGACCATCTGGGTGGCCGCGGAGCAAAAATGCTCCTGGGCAACGCTAATTTGGTTCGTTTGCCATAGGCGCCCGACTTCGCGCTGTGAATTTTGGAAAACCTGCAGGTAAACCTGGCGCACCGGCAACCCATTCTGGACGGCTTCCAGGATCAACTGGCTGGCGGCCTGGCGGTTACACTGTAAGAGCAGATCAAGAAATTGGCGAGCCAGGGTATTATCAGGCTCAATGAAAGAGGGCGGCAGAGCAATTACATCCGCCAGGCTTTTCGCACCTTTGTCGAGCATCTCCAAAGCAGACTGTCTCACCTGCTCCGGCAGATTTTCGGCAAGCGCCTGACGCATACAATCCAGGGTTATTGGCAAGATATCTTGGCGAAAACGCAAACTTTCGAATAGGGACTTCACCCAGGCCAGGTATTCAATAAATAGTTCCGGTGCGCCGGCGTCCAGGGCTTCCGCCAGGTATAACAAGTGAAAGCCAACGTCACGGACACTTTTTTCTCTACCCGGATCACCATAAGCTTTCCACACTTCAGGTTGGAGGGCGTACTGGATTTCAACAGTTCTTTCAGCCAAATTATGCTGATACTGGTGAAGAACGGCGCTGGTGTTCGTTTTCATTTACCCTCCTTAATATCGGTTGACTATAAAAATGGGACCTCATCCTTTTACTCTGGATTTGGAAATCGGGTTTTAGTTAATTTTCCATATTATATGACAAAACTGTGCGAAAGATGAACGGTTTCTCATCAAATTTTATCATATTATAGGTATTTTAAAAATTACAGGAATGCAAGCAAGCAATCGCCGGCCAGAATCACGCACAATGGTCGACTTATATTTTGACCGCGCCCGCCGTTCCGCGGTTGACGAGAGATCAGGTGCGTGATAGAATGCACTTCGCACCTTGATGGGCGTGTAGCTCAATGGCAGAGCAGTGGCCTTTTAAGCCATTGGTTGAAGGTTCGAGTCCTTCCACGCTCACTTTCTGTTTCCCCCGCTTGCGATGCTCTTCAGGCAAAAAAATCGATGTTGTGGATTGCCGCGCTGACAATTCTCTTGCTGATCTTGATCGCAATGACCTGGGTCTGGCGACATCTCTTCTTCCGAGACGCTTTCACACCCCCCAACGCCTCAACCACTTTGCAAATCCAATCGCTCCACGGAACGCCTTTTCTGATCGAAAATGGCCTGCCTTACCCTTCTGGCGTCCAATCGACCAACCGGGAAATCTTGACGCTGGATGGCGAATGGCGTTTCTATCTCGAAAACGCTCCCGAAGCGTCCATCGCTGCCGTTCCCCATTGTTTCAATACAGCCGACAGCGCCCTGCGAGATTTCCAGGGCGCTGTGATTTATGAGAGGGACTTTACGATCGCAGCGCTGCCGCCCGCCTGGACGGCGCGCCTGGCTTTTCTGGGCAGTTTCTACCGTACCACAGCCTGGTTAGATGGGCGCCTGCTGGGCGAACATTGCGGCGGATATTTACCGTTCTATTTCGATCTTTCCAGCCTGGTAACGCCGGGTCAAACCCACCACCTGAAGGTGCGCGTCGATAACACAGTCGACTCGACCAGCCTGCCGGCGCGCCTGTTCCAAGGGCACAATATCGGCTGGCACCCGTATGGCGGGCTGCACCGCAGTGTGCTGGTCGAAATCTGCCCGCCGCAGTATTGCTTCAAGCTGCAAGTAGAAACAAACAGCGCGACCGAAGAAGGCCTGGTGCAGGTTTGCGCCTTGCTGCACCGCCCTGGAGGAGCCAGCTCGCCGCTCGATACAGCCAGCCTGCGCATTTACGACGGCCAGGGAGGTCTACTGGCGGAAACGCAAACCCCGGTCGTCTGGGATGCAGCCGCGCAATATGGAGCGGCGCAGCACACCTTCAGCATCGCACGACCCAAGCTGTGGGCGCCCCTTTCGCCCACTCTCTACCAGCTCGAAATCGAAACCCGCTACGAGCGCTGCCAAACCAGCTTTGGCTTTCGCAGCCTGCGCGCCCAGGATGGCAAGCTCTGGCTGAATGAAAAGCCCATCATCCTGAAAGGCATCTGCCGCCACCAGGAAGATCGTCACAGCGGGCTGGCGCACGACCTGGCCTCCATCAAGTGCGATCTGCAAGCCATCCAATCCCTGAACGCCAATTTCGTGCGCCTGGCGCATTACCCACATTCCGCCGAGACGCTCGACCTGTGCGACCAGATGGGCTTATGCGCCTGGGAGGAGATCCCGTTCTACCAGGTCGGGCTGGGGCTGATTCGCTTCTTGTTCGATAAAACTAAATACGACACCGGCAAGGCCTGGGGCGCCTTACCCGGCGTTTTCCGTGATACGGCTATGTTGGAAAACCCCGGCCTGCTCGGCCAGGGGCGCGATGAACTGCTTAAGCTGATCGAACGCGACCGCAACCACCCCTCGATCCTGTTTTGGGGCTTGGGAAATGAGTGCTGGTCGCTGCATCCTTCTGGCGAAAAAGCCCTGGCCTGGCTGCGCCAACAGGCCGAAGGCTTCGACCCATCCAGGCTGTTCAGCTATGCAGCGTTTACTATGCCGGTGCTGACGGAGCGTTTCGAACGCTCTTTCAATGTTGTCGATGTGATCAGCGTCAACGAATATTTCGGCTGGTACTATGGCAAAACGCAAGAAGCCGGGCCATTCCTGCAGGCGCTGGCGCGCAAATTTCCCGGCAAGCCGCTGCTGGTCACCGAGACCGGGGCCGACGCCTTACACGGCCGGCATGCCGAAAGCGATCCGCCGCCGCGCTACAGCGAGGAATACCAGGCCGATTTACTGGAACAACAATGGCGGCTCATGCACACCGCAGCCACCTTCTCCGGACTTTCGATCTGGGTTTTGAAAGATTTTCTATGCCCCGAATACCGGGAGGACAACCCGCTGCCGTTCTATAACCTGAAAGGCCTGATCGACCGCGACCGCCAGCCTAAAGCAGCTTTCGAGCGCGTGAAACAAATGTATGGCCAGTGATTGCCAGAACTAGCGCGGCGACATCAGCCTGGCGATGAAGTTGGAAGCACTGCTACGATAATAGCAATTGTGTACATAATGAATACTATTGACATTATCATCACAATCGGCTATACTTCTCGACATAGATGGTTGGAGGTGCAAGATGACGATTGTAATTGGAGCACGTGAAGCTCGCCAGCGTTTTGCCGACTTGCTCGGTCGCGTGGGCTATGGCGGCGAGGTTGCGATTGTGGAACGTTCCGGGAAACCGATGGCTGCTCTCATTCCCATGGAAGTCTACGAGCAGCTGATTGCAGAACGGGAAGCCCGTTTCCAGGTTTTGGATCGCCTGCACAGCAAGCTCCCCTCCATCTCCGAAGAAGAAATTGCGCAAGACGTCGCTCAAGCAATCCGGGTAATCAGGACTTCGGATGCTAAGAGTGGTGGTTGACACCAATGTGATCGTGAGCAGCGTTCTCAGCCGGTCCGGCGTGCCCGCCCTGTTGATGAACGCCTGGCGAGAGCGCCGTTTCATCATGGTCAGCTCGCCCGCAATGATTGAAGAAGCGCGCGCGGTTCTTCATTACCCGCATCTTCAAAACAAATATTCACTGACAGATGACGAGATCGACCAAATCATCTCCCTGTTAGAACGTGACGCCCTGATCGTTCGAGGCGACGCCAATGTGAGCGGCGCTCTGCCTGCCGATCCAGAGGATGAAATCTTTCTCTCTTGCGCCCTCGATGGAGAGGTAGATTGTATTGTGAGTGGTGATCGCCACTTGCTTGACCTGGGCGTCTTTGGCGAAATCCCCATCCTAACTGTACAGGAGTTTATGAGCCGGTTAGAACACAGTTCGGCATAAATTCTACTTCCGCGAGGCCTTCATGGACAACCCATTGAGCAGCTTAAAAACCTGGCTGGTAGACGCTTTTCGTAACGCCTTCGATCTGTTCGTGGCCAACGGGCTGTGGCTGCTTTTCACAGTCCTGGTGGTCACCGCCCCACCCGCTTTTGCCGGGCTGTATTACGCCACCAACCGCCTGGCGCACGGCGAGGCCTCGGCCGGTCGCGCCTTCTTCGATGGTTTCCGGCAGCTCTTTTGGTTGAGCTGGCGCTGGGCCGGGTTGAATATTTTGGTCATCGCCATCCTGATTTCCAACTATCTCTTCTATAACCAGCTCGAAGTTAGCTGGAACGCCACCGCCCAATCGTTCGTCATCGCCACCGCCTTCATCTGGTTCTTGCTGCAGTGCTATACCTTTCCCCTGCTGATCGAGCAAAGCGACCGGCGGGTGCGCGTGGCCCTGCGCAACAGCCTGGTGCTGTATATTCGCCAGCCGATTTTCTCGGCCTCGATCGCCATCGTAATCGGCGGGTGGCTGTACCTGTGCGCCCGCTTCGTGCTGCCGGCCTGGTTTTTAATCACCGCCAGCCTGGCGGCCTATTTTGCAAACCGGGCGGTGATGCAAATGCTCGAACCGCTGCTGGCCGAAGGCGCCGGCGCGCCATCCGAAAACCCATCCGAACCGCCCACGATCACCGAAGCCTAGCATCCTCAAATTCTGCTGTGCTCCTGGCAGCCTTTGCAATCTTTTCCCACAAAAATGTCATAACTGAAATATGACATTCGTCACTGACACAAACCGCGCCCTTCGGCTAAAATAGTTATTGCAAATCGTTTGCAGTAACAGGACACCATGACTACTTTACTTCAAAAAGCCGATCGACAACTGCGCTCCCAGGGTGGGCGCATGACCAGCCAGCGCCGCATCATTTTAGAGGCGTTGGACTGTCTTAACTGCCATCCCACCGCCGAAGAAGTCTACGACACCGTAAAATTGCGCGACCAGTCCATCAACCTCTCCACGGTCTACCGCACGCTGCGCTGGCTAGAACAGGAGGGCCTGATCAGCGCCCGGCGCTTCGCCGAAGACGGGCGCCAGGATCGCTTCGACCCGATGCTGCCTTCCGAACATTACCACTTCCTGTGCACCGAATGCAAAGAAGTGATCGAATTCGACCACCCTGCCATTGAAAGCATCTGCTCCAGTTTTGAGCAAAATAGCCGCGCCGCCGTACAATCGGTCTCGTTCGTGCTGTACGGCCTGTGCCCAAACTGCCAGTCTCGGCGCAAGAATTAATCCGGAGCCTTATGAACTGCCACACCACCACCCCCACCGAAATCAAGGCTCAACCCACGGCTGCAAAAATCGCCCTGGTCGGGCATCCCAACGTGGGCAAATCGGCCCTTTTCCAAAAGCTGACCGGGCAGCGCGTCATCATCTCCAACTATCCGGGCACCACGGTCGAGATCGCCCGCGGGGCCTGGCGCGATCTGCCCGGGATCACGATCATCGATACGCCGGGCATCATCACCTTCCCGCCGCACTCCGACGATGAGCGCGTTACCGCCCGCCTGCTCTTCGATGAACCGCTGCAAGCCATCCTGCAAGTCGGCGACGCCAAAAATCTGCGCCGCACCTTGCTCTTCACTGTTCAATTGGCCGAAATGGGCTTGCCGCTGGTGCTGGCCCTCAATATGATGGACGAAGCCCACGCCCGCGGCCTGTCAATCGATTTACAGCAGCTTGCGCAGCGCCTGGGCACGCCGGTCATCCCCACCACCGCCGTGCGCGGCGAAGGCCTGCCCGCCTTGAGCGCCGCCCTGCAGCAAGCCACCACTCCCAGCTTCTGGCTGGAGTACCCCGCCCCGGTCGAAAGCGCCATCCAGGAGCTATGCAACTGCCTGCAGCAAGCCAGCCTGACCGGCCTGCCGGTCGCCAGCCGCGCCATGGCCTTGCTGTGGCTGAGCAACGACCTGGTGGTGGCCGATTGGCTGCGCGCCCACCTCGATCCGCAAACTTTCGCCGGTCTGCAAGCCCGGCGCCAGCAGCTTGAGACGCTCTCCAGCGAGCCCCTGACGGTCTTGATCCAGCGCGCCCGCCTGGAAATGATCGAACAGCTTGTCATGCAAATCGCCCGTGACCCCGGCATGCTGCAGCAAACCTTGAGCGCTCGCCTCAGCCGCCTGACCACCCACCCGGTGTGGGGCGTCTTCGTGCTGGCAGTTGTGCTCTACGTCTTGTACTGGTTTGTGGGCGTTTTCGGCGCCGGAACCCTGGTGGGGCTGCTCGAAGAAAACCTGTTCGGTGAAATCATCAACCCGTGGGTCAGCGGTTGGGTTACGGCGATCATGCCGGCACCCTGGATGGCCGACCTTTTGATCGGCGAATACGGCCTGTGGTCGATGGGCATCACCTACGCCCTGGCGTTGATCCTGCCGACCGTCAGCACCTTCTTCCTGGCGTTCAGCATCATGGAAGATTCCGGCTACCTGCCGCGCCTGGCCGCCCTGAGCAACCGCATGTTCCGCGCCCTGGGGCTAAATGGCAAAGCTGTGCTGCCGATGGTGCTCGGCCTGGGCTGCGTCACGATGGCAGCCCTGACCACGCGGGTGCTGGAAAGCAAGCGCGAACGCCTGCTGGTGACCCTGCTGCTGGCCCTGGCGGTGCCGTGCTCGGCCCAACTGGGCATTGTGATGGGCATGCTCGCCAGCATCTCGCTCAGCGCGACCCTGATCTGGAGCGGCGTGGTGTTTGGCGTGCTGCTGGCGGTAGGCTGGCTGGCAGCGCACCTGATGCCCGGCGAGCGCACCAGCCTGCTGGTGGAGCTGCCGCCCTTACGCTGGCCGCTCTTTTCGAATGTCTTCCTGAAAACCATCGCCCGCCTGGAATGGTACCTCAAAGAAGTTGTGCCGCTGTTTTTGCTCGGCGCCCTGGGCATGTTCTTGCTCGACCAGAGCGGCGTTCTGCAAAGCCTGATCCGCGCCGGGGAGCCCGTAGTAACCGGCTGGCTGGGTCTGCCCGCCGCCGCCAGCGCGGCCTTCCTGATGGGCTTCTTGCGCCGCGATTTTGGCGCCACCGGGCTGTTTGTCATGCAATCCCAGGGCCTGCTCAGCCCGCTGCAAGTGGTGGTCGCCATGGTTACCATCACGCTCTTCGTCCCTTGCATTGCCAGCGTAATGGTGATCGCCAAAGAACGTGGCTGGCGCACCGCGGCTGGCATGACAATCATTATCATCCCCCTGGCCATCGCCATCGGCGGTTTGCTGAACCGCGTCCTGGCGCTGGCCGGCTGGGGCTCGTGAGGCGCGCCATGAATACAAAAAAGTCAGCCAATCACCAACCGATCACCTGCTCGATGTGCGGAACCACCTACGAACCCGGTACGATCAGCGCCTGCCAGGCCTGCCCGGTCAACAAGGGTTGCGCGCTGACCTGCTGCCCGCAGTGCGGCTATGAAAACGTCAATGTCGAACATTCGCACCTGGCGCGTTGGGCCGGGCGCTGGTTTGGCCGCCGCCACCAGCAGCGCCGCCACCGCA
>JAGUYW010000031.1 GCA_020061105.1 Anaerolineales bacterium
AATTTTTGGGCTACCTGGTGTGGGCCTTGCGTGCAAGAAATGCCTTTGTTCGAACGCTTTGCCGTAAAATTTTCGGAACAGGTGGTGTTTGTAGGCGCGAATATGGAAGAAAGCCGGACACAGGTACTACCTTTTGTAGAGAAAATTGGGATTAGTTACCCGATCTTACTCGATCCACAAGGTGAGGCGGTAAGGCTTTACAAGGTGATTGCGCTGCCGAATACCTTTTTTATTGACGCCCAAGGCGTTGTGCAATACCGGCATATTGGCCTGGTTACCGAGAGCCAATTAGCCGAATACCTGGCGAAATTGGGAGTTGGTGAATGATCGAAGTGAAAATCTACACCCGTCAAGGATGCCATCTATGCGAGGATGTAAAAGCTGAACTTCTGGCTTTGCAGGAGCAGTTCCCTCATAAGTTGACAGAAATCGATATTGAGAGTTCGGACGCCCTGCTACGCCAATACAGCCTGGAAATACCCGTGGTGGAAATCGGACCTTATAAATTAAAAGCGCCCATCACCCCGACCGAACTGGCGATGACCCTGGCAGCTGCGCTTGACCGGCAGCGCCATATTGATCAGATCGACCAGGCGGTCTATGAAGGCCATACGGAGGGGTTTTCGAACCAGTGGACGAAATCGGACGCCTTTTCGTTGTGGATTGCGCGCCATTATATGGCCTTTTTTAATCTTTTTGTGTTTTTGTACGTTGGATTGCCGTTTCTAGCGCCTGTTTTGATGAAGGCAGGGGCAGAGCCGGTGGCAAGGCCGATTTACCGGGCGTATAGTTTTGTATGCCACCAGCTTGCTTTCCGGTCGCATTTCCTGTTTGGCGAGCAAGCGGTTTACCCGCGCACGGCGGCGGGGATCGAAGGGATGCTGACGTTTTCACAAGCCACCGGCATGAGCGAGGGCTCCAGTTGGGAGGAGATTTTTGCTGCAGAACGTTATGTAGGCGATGAAAAGGTGGGCTATAAAGTGGCGTTGTGCCAGCGCGATGTTGCGATTTATGGTGGAATTCTTCTGTTTGGGTTGCTATTCGTAGTCAGTGGGCGGCGTTTACCCATGCTGCCCTGGTATTTATGGATTGCGTTAGGGCTGGTTCCGATTGGCTTAGATGGGGTCAGCCAGTTAATCAGCCAACTGCCGATTGATATTATCCCCTATCGCGAAAGTGTGCCCGAACTACGGATTATAACGGGCGGTCTTTTTGGATTTATGACGGCCTGGTTTGGCTATCCGATGGTGGAGGAATCCATGGCTGAAACCCGCCTGGTGATGGAGTCGAAGTGGCGGCGCATCCAACGCATTCAAAAGAAGGCTTCGTAAAGATGGCGGGTTGGCATGAAACGGACGGCTTGCGCTACCTGACCTTTGATGCGCTCGACAGCCCGGTGAACCAACATGCAATTTTCTCACGGCGCGGTGGGGTCAGCCCTGAGCCGTGGCGCTCGCTAAACGTAGGTGGCAGCGTGGGGGACGACCCTGAGAGGGTGGTGGAAAACCGGCGGCGGTCGTTTGCCGCACTGGACCTGGAGAACGCCAGCCTGTATGATGTCTACCAGGTGCATGGCAGTGATGTAATTTGCACGGATGCGCCACACCTTGATGACCGCCAGCGCGTGCAAAAGAAAGCGGATGCAATCCTTACGAACCAACGCGGGGTGACGCTGTTCATGCGCTTTGCGGACTGCGCGCCAGTTTTTCTATTCGATGCTAAATGCCAGGTAATTGGCCTGGTGCATGCCGGCTGGCAAGGGGCAGTGGCAGGCACTGCTGCGGCGGCAGTAGAAGCCATGCAGGCGCGCTACGGTTCTCATCCGGGAAATATCCGGGCGGTGATCGGCCCGTCGATCGGGGCGCATCATTATCCGGTGGGAGCGGATGTGATCGAGAAAGTCGAACAGGTTTTTGACGGACAGGCTGGGAAACTTTTACAGCCTCATTATGTAAATGGCCATGAATCTGGTGTACAATTCGATTTATGGCAGGCAAACCGCCTGGTTTTGGAGCAAGCTGGTGTTGACGAGATCGAAATTTCCGGGATTTGTACGGCCTGTCACCTGGAGGATTGGTTTTCACATCGCGGTGAGAATGGGCGAACCGGACGTTTTGGGGCGTTGATCGCTCTTCGATAATCACATATAAGCAGGTGAATCAGCGTGGAAGGAAGCATTGGCGAGCGTTTTCAAAAAACGCTGCAACAAATCGAACAGGCCAGGCAAAGGGCGAGCCGATCAACTCAGCCGGTGAAACTGGTGGTGGTGACGAAAGGCCACCCCGTCACAGCGGTGGAACAGGCCATCCGGGCAGGGGTGCGAACACTCGGTGAGAATTATGTCCAGGAGGGTGTGGAAAAGATCCTGGCAATCACTGGCGTTGAAGGACTGGAATGGCACATGATCGGGCATGTGCAAAGCCGTAAAGCCAACCTGATTTGTGAACACTTTGATTGGATGCAATCGTTGGACAGCCTGAAGCTGGCGCAACGGCTGAATCGTTTTGCAGGAGAAAGGGGCCGGATTCAGCCGGTCTTATTGGAGTGCAATGTCAGTGGGGAGGAAAGCAAATTTGGTTGGCCAGCATGGGATGAGCAAAAATGGGATGGCCTGCTAGATGCTTTTGAAGAAATTGCAGCCAGCTCCAATTTACAGGTGCGCGGCCTGATGACTATGCCACCGTTTTTTGATGACCCTGAAACTGCGCGTCCGTATTTCCGGCGTTTGCGGCGCTTGCAAGAATTTTTGGCGCGGCGTTTACCCCAGGCGGATTGGAATGAACTCTCGATGGGGATGAGCGCCGATTTTGAGGTTGCGATTGAGGAAGGCGCGACGATTGTACGGGTAGGCACAGCTATTATGGGCGTGCGGCCTAATTAAGTGAAAATTATGATACTTTGGGTTGTTCAACTTATCTCTAGTTTGATACAATTGTTGGTGTTGGTGGTGATCATCCATGCGGTGTTATCTTTTTTTATGCCGCCGTATGATCCTATTCGGCAAACTCTGGATCGCTTTGTAAATCCAATGCTCAATCCGATCCGCCGTGTGATCCCACCGGTCAGTGGTATCGACTTCAGCCCATTTGTATTGATTATCTTACTGCAAGTGTTGGGGTCGATTGTCCGCCGGATTTTTACTTTCTAGCATGTTTTCGAGAGGTGAAAACTGTGGCATCGAGACAATATCATTTACATAGCGGACAGAAGGGCGCAGCGATTGCGATTCGAGTCACGCCGCGCGCCCGTAAAAACGAAATTGTTGAAGTACAATCGGACGGCTCTGTGCGGGTGCGGTTAACCGCTGCGCCAAGCGAAAACAAAGCTAATGAAGAACTGCTGGCTTTTTTGGCGCAGGTGCTGGAAATTTCTGTAACCAAGCTGGAAGTGGTAGCCGGTACAGCGGGTCGCGATAAGCTGGTTTCCATCCTCGACCTGGATGCAGAAACGGTACACCGGCGAATCCTCGAACACATCGCCTGATCGATTGCTTCGGTTTTGGGGGATGTTGATCTGCTCAAAAAGAAGCAGGTTTTTCTATTTCATTCCGTATTGCATGGGGGGTGGTAAAGAGATGCCCGAGGCGGCGCAATGCCAGAGTGCATTCAATGCCGCCTGTTCTATTTCGCTATCACCTGAGAAGAATGCCTGGTAAAGCGGCAAGATGGTATTTTTATCCGCCTGATAGGTCATATAGTGCAAGGCTGCCAGGCGCTGTTCAGGTTTTCCGTCATGCAGGGCAACAATCATCAAATCCTGGGCGGGCTTCCCAGGCGCCACGCCAACGCCATGTTCAGCGGCGAAAGAGATCAGCCAGGGCGCCATTGTCAGGGCGGGTAGTGGTTTGGGGATGCGTGGGTGAGGGTGTTCGAGAACTGCCAGGGCCTGGTTGGCGATGTCTTGCACCACCCACTGTTTGTCTTCTGTGCGTAATCCTTCGATGATCTGCGTAGCCCAGGGTTGTTTGAGGCGCGCCAGGCCAAAGATGGAAGCCCGGCGAACGAGCGGATCGCCTACGGTGCTGGCTTCTTGCAAAGTGGGGTGGCCTTCTTCGACATGATTTGAAAGCGCTTCGGCAGCCGCCCGGCGGGCGTTTTCACTGCCGTGCAGCAAGACTTCGGCTGCGCTTTCGAGGGCGATTTTATCGCCGATGGAAACCAGCGCCAGCAAGGCTGCTTGCAGGATGCCGGGGCTGGGATCGTGGATAAAATTCGCCAGATCAGAGACGGATTTTCGATCAGCCAGAAAACCAATACCCAGGGCAGCCAAATGGCACAAATCGCTGCGCGGCGATTGAATCATCTGGCGTAATAGAACGGGAAGGCCGGAGTTCCCAGAAAGCAAGAGGGAGGTCAGGATGCGGGTTTTCAGTCCGAAGGGGAGGTTATCTTTTTGCAGCGCGCCGACCAGGGCGCGCATAACCTGGGCTACCCAGGGCAGCTTTTCGGGAGCAGAGCGCAGCCAACGCGCCGCGCTCAACAAGTTGCTCAAGATCGGATCGGTCGTTTCATCTTGCAAGAAGGTGGACAGATAAGATGGTTGTGGATCTTCACTGGAAAGGAAATGTAAAACAGCGGCGCGCCCTGACCAGGCCGGCTGCATGGCGATCTGGTCGCCAGCGCGCAGTGGGCTGAGCGCAAGACCGGCCAAATAGGCGGTAAAAACCAGATGGCAGATGCTGGCGCGATCGCCGGCGCGGTTGACAATCAGGCCGCAATCGATCAGGTTGGGAATGGCGCCGCTGAGTTTTACCCTGGCCTTGGGAGAGTGTGCAGCAGCAGGCGCTTCGCTGGCAGCGGGCTCAGCATCGGTAGATTGCGCCGGGCTGCTATCTGGCGTCCATTTTTCAATGCTGCGCAAATCGGCGACAGGTTGCATGGAGAGCGCCATTTGATAAGCCAGGTGTTCCAGGGCATGACGATTGCGAGCGGGTTGGTTGTGAGTAAGACGGCGAATATGCGCTTCGATGGCATGACTGGGCAAAGGGCCGATTGCATCGCCAGCGTAAGCCGCCCAGGCTACCAGGGTCAGTTCAAGAGGTGAAATGTGGGTGGTGTTGTTGAGCAGCCAGCCACTCAGTAACAAGGGGTTACCAGGGGCTAATTCGGAAGAATCGGAATTGGAGATGTGCTGCTCCCACAACTGACGCCAACGGGTTAAGAAGGCGGCGCGCTGGTCGGCTGTCCAGGTGGTCAGCGCCAGGGGGAAGAAGCCCAGTTTGATCAGGCCGCCCAGGTAATCCGCGCTGGCAGCCACTGCGAGCCGCAGATGCGGATATTGTTGCAGAAGGAAACCGAGAAAGCTGACCAGGGAGTCAATTTGGGCAGGAGGTAGTTCATCCAGGCCATCTACCAGCAAAAAGGCGCGCTCTTGCTCAAATAGGGTCGAAAGGGTTTTGGGTAATTGTGAGACCGTTTTGGGAGCGGCGTACATGGCGATGGCGTTGGTCAACACACTCAGCACGTCGATGGCTATGGGCTCATTTTCGCCGGAGGATGACTGACCTGGCTGGTCGATTGGCAGGAGCAAGTCGCCAGCATGCACCAGCAAAGGCACATACCGGTTCAGGTGCGCGGTTGCAGGAGCGTTATGCAGGATTTGAATGGCTAGGTGAGCTAAAGCCACGGTTTTACCGCTGCCGGGCGGGCCAATGACGGCGATGGGCGCACGGTTGTGCAGCGCTTCGGCCAGGCTGAAACTGGGGGCGCCGTAGTGTGAGCCCAGTTCAGGCCAATCTGGCATGTAGGGGATCGTCCAATCGGTAATGTCGCTGGCGGCTGCGCTATCGCTTTTTTCAGTTAATGGCGGCGCCAGAAGGAGCGGCGGCGTCACGACTTCTTCCAGGGAAAAGAGCTGCGCAGCCAGGTGCGAATTTTGCGCCTGGCGCATGGTATCGTTCTTTAGCCGAATTTCGCCAGCTATGATCTGCTCGCCACGTGTGGCGCGTCTTTGTGTACGCATGGCTGCGCTGGCGCGTTTTAAGGCGGGTAGGAGCATGCGCGCCAACAACCAGAATAACAACCCGGCGAGAAAACCCAGCCAGAAAGAGATTGGATCGAGGCGAAAGGCGCTTAGCAGGTCTCGCATGACTAACCGAGGTAAAGTATCCGCCCGCAGGCGTCACAACGCGTGAGTTGGTTGGGAGAGTGGGCAGCTTGCAGGAGAGCAGCATTGAGCGTGGAGCCACACGCCGAGCAGGCGCGGGCGGTTACCTTGGCTACGGCAAGGCCGCGGCGCTTGGTGCGCAGCATTTCATAAATTTGCAAGTCCTCAGATGGGATGGATGAGATAGTCGCACGGCGTTCTTCTTCCAGGCGGGCGACATCTTTTTCGCAGCGTTGGCTTTCCTGGCGAAATTCCAGGCTGCGCGCTTCGAAATCTTTGTTAACTTGAGCCAGCTGTGCCTGCACCAGGTCATTTTCACCGCTGGCATCTTCTTCAACCAGCATGGCTTCGAGCTGGCGATCTTCCAGGACGGAGAGGTAACGCTTGAGGGCGGCGGATTCTTTCTGCAGGTCTTGAAGTTCTTTGGGGTTGCGAACTTTGCCGCCATACAAGGTCGATTCGGTTTGTTCAATTTTCAGGCGCTGCTGGCGCACTTCCTCTTCGGCCTGGCGCAGCGCTCGCAGGGCGTCCCGGTGTTTATTTGCCGATGCTTCGGCGTTCTGAGTGGCCTGGAGCACAGTTTGGTCGGCTTGTAGCGCGGCTTCGATTTCCTTCAAACGCGCACGCGCCCAGTCCAACTGGCTATCAATTTGCTGCAGGCGGTAAAGCTTGAATGGCTGGCTCATGGTGGTAATGTAGATTATAACAGAGCAAACCAGCAACGCGATATAATTCAGCGCATGACCCCCGAAGGACGTTTTCATAAGTTACTGGTATATGCCTGGAACCACTCGCCTTTTTACCGCCAGTTGTATGTTGAAAAAGGTTTGCGCCTGGAAGATTTGTCTCAGGTGGAACTGGCAGACTTGCCGGTAGAGACGAAACAGCAGTTGGTCGACAACTTCGATCAGATCGTTACCGACCAACGTTTGAGACGAGCGGATTTAGAAGATTGGTCAAGTCGTGACCCGCGCTCTTACAGCCTGTATTTAGATGAATTGATTATTATCAGCAGTTCAGCGGGAACGGATCAATTTAATCTTGTGCCCTATGCACTCTCAGAGTGGCGCTATATGACCGCTACGGCGGCTTCTTACCTGTTTGATAAAAATTCCTTCAATCACTTGAAAAACGAGAGACCGATCCGCAGCGCCTTTTTCTACCGCCCAGAAAGTCATTCGGGGAGCGTCACGAATGTCAGTATGGCTTCTCAGGCTGCCCACGAAGTATTACGCCTTTCGGTTTTAGACCCGATTGAGGAAATTTGGGCGCGTTTGAATGCCTTTCAGCCCGAGCGGATTTATAGTTATCCTAGCAGCCTGGAATGGTTGGTAGCGTGGACATTTCAGGGTAAATTGCATATCTCGCCTCAATCGGTAGTGTTAAGCGGCGAGCGGGTGAAAGATTATCTACGAACTAAAATACAGGAGGGCTGGGGCGCAGATATCTATGACCTGTATTCTGCTTGCGAGTCGCTCTATATAGCCATTTGCCAGCCGGGCAGCGATCATTTTCAGGTTTTTGACGAGTTGAACCTGGTCGAAATCGTTGATGAAAGACTGCGTATGACTACGCCAGGACAGCGTGGGCGAGTGCTATTGACCAATTTATTCCAAAAAACCCTGCCTTTAATTCGCTATGATATGCAGGATTATGCAATCTTGGGGGTAGGCGTAGTTACAGCCCAGACGATTACACGCCTGGATGGTAAAGTATACCAATCTCTACCGATCGTCATGAAAGATGGACGACAGGATAGGCTGGAGGTGTATGAGCTGGCTTTGTTAGAATTACCCAGCGTGCAAAGAATCCAGTTATTTTCACCGTCCCCATTTGAAATCGAGATCACTTACCAGGCGCCAATACCACTTGACGAGGAACTGATCCAGGCTTTGCTGCAATTGTTGGAGCAAAAAGACGCCGCGCCGTACACAATCCGGGCGCGCCGGCAACCGTTCCTGGGTAATAATTCTAAAACATACAAATTCGAACCAGTCCCCCGATCAACAAACCCTATCCTGGCGTTAAACTCACTGGGAGAAATCAAGGATCATGGGCAGCGGGCAGGTTTGATTGAAATCGAAAAAACGGCGACTCGCTTCGAGGTAGACCCGGCGGAGACTGTGACGCAACGTTTTCTGCAGATTGTGCAAGCCCACCCTGAGCGCTGCGCTGCCAGCGATGACGAGAGACAATACACCTACCATGAACTTGGGCGGTTGGCGAACCAGGCGGCGCAAAGATTGTTGGCGAGCAACTTCAACCCCAGGCGAGCGGTGGGGGTGCTGTGCGGGCAAGAAATCGAATTTGCGCCCATGGTCTTAGGGGTGTTATTGGCGGGTGGTTACTATCTACCGTTGGATACGAATCTACCTGTCAGGCGGCTGCAACACTACCTGAAGGAAGCCGGGACGGAGATTGTGATAACTTCCGAAAATCGGCGTGAGCTGGCCAACCAACTGGGGGGTGTGCAGGTGATAGGTTTCACTGGCGAGTCGACCAAGGCAGAAAGTGAGTTGCCTTTGCCTGTTGTGAAGGCAGATGACCCTGCCTGCCTGCTGTTTACTTCTGGTTCTACAGGGACACCCAAAGGGGTGGTCTTGAGCCATGGCACGATCGTACAGCGCGCAAAACGATATATCGAAGATTTCGGCATTAGCGGGCAAGATTGCCTTTCTTTGCTGCAATCCTATGCCGTCAGCGCTGGGGTGCGAGAAATCTTCGGCGCCTGGTTAAGCGGCGCCAGCCTGGCTATTTATGATGTGCAAAACCAGGGCCTGGCGCCCCTGGCGGAATGGTTGCAGCGGAAAAAGGTGACAATATTTTACGCTGTACCAAGCCTGTTTGGATTATTTTTAGAAACGCTTTCCAACCAGGTTTTTGAAGGTGTGCGAATCGTCAGGTTGGGAGGCGAAGCGCCAGAGCCCAGGCTTTTCGAAGGTTTTCTAGCCTATTTTTTGCCTGGTTGCTGGTTGGTAAACGCTTACGCGGCCACTGAGACAGACACAATTTGCCAGGTTTTTATGGGGCGCGAGACGAAAATTGCAGCGGATCGCATCCCGGCTGGATACGCAGCGCCGAGCGTTACTGTGAGTTTGCGTAACGCGTCAGGAGAGGTGGCTGAGAACTGGTTGGGAGAGGTAGCGGTCGATAGCGCATTGTTGGCGAGCGGGTATTGGGATGCAACCAATATGCGAGTGGCGCCTTTTACACGCCCGTTTACGACTGGCGATCTGGGATACCAGCTTGAAGATGGACGCATCTTTTTGGTGGGACGAAAAGATCTGATCGTGAATATTCACGGCTACCGGGTGCACCTGGCTGAAATTGAAGAGGCCATCCGAGCCGGGCGCGGCGTGGCAGAGGTCGCAGCAGTAGTGCAGCACTCGGCGAATGGGGAGAAGCGTGTAGCGGTCTTTTATTCACCTGAAAATGGGGTGCAGGTTTCGGTTGCCGAATTGCGCCAGATAGCCAGCCAACGATTGCCTGGAGCCGCCGCGCCGGCTACGTACATCGCGCTGCCTGCCATACCGCGTTTGCCGGGTGGAAAGATCAACCGCAGCCTACTGACGATGCGTCTCGAAAACTCTAAAGAACAGCCTTTTGACCAACCAGCTTACCAGACCGCAATCGAAGAGCGCCTGGCAAAAATTTGGGCGCATACGCTAGGAATTCCAGTCATCCAGCGGGAGGCGAATATTTTCGACCTTGGAGCCGACTCGCTGAACCTGTTACGAATTCAGAACCGGATTGTAAAGGAGTTTGGCGTGGAGCTCTCGGTGAGCCAGTTGTTTGATTTCCCAAGCCTGGCACAGATGGCTGAATCGATCGATTTGATGATCGGGGAGTGGGAAGAAATCTAGAAAGGGGTTCAGGTGAAAAGAAACAGGCGCTCTATTTCAACGTATGTGTTGATTGCCAGTTTGTTTATTGCGGCGGTTTCTATCCCATATTTATTTGCCCAGATCACAGCGGGTGATGAAACTGTTTTTAGCGGTTTCTTGATTAATCCGCTGGATGGGAATACGTACCTGGCAAAACTCTACCAGGGCTGGCGCGGCGAATGGCGCTATACGCTGCCGTATAGCGCAGAACCTGGGCAAGGCGCTTATGTGTTTCTTTTTTACCTGGGCCTGGGACACCTGGCGCGGTGGACCGGTATCCCATTGCTGGCAACCTTTCATCTTGCCCGCCTGGTTGGGGCGGCGGTGCTAACCCTGGCGGTGTACCATTTTTGTGTACGCCCTTTACCCGACACGGTACGAAAGGTGGGCTTTTATCTGTTGGCGTTATTTGGCAGCGGTTTAGGTTGGTTGGCAGCGCCTTTTGGCGGCTTCACACCCGATTTATGGGTGCCGGAGGCGTATCCGTTTTTGTCTGCTTATGCAACGCCTCATTTCTCGCTGGGACTGGCAATCCTTCTCCTGTTGTTGTATGACGCTGTGGCGATCGCCAATCATGATGTCCAAAGCCTGTGGAGTGGGGAAAAGCGTGGCGCGTTGCTGAGGACTGTGCTGTTGGCTTTTTTTCTGGCGATTGTCAACCCGTTTGGGGTAGTCATTGCGTTGGTCGCTTTGGGAGGTTTGGCATTGTGGGATTTGTGGGCGGCCTGGCGCTCGATGACGAAGAAAGAAACAGGATCGGAATCCGACCGGGTGCGATGGCCTGGTTCATGGGTGGCTTTGGGAGCAGTGACGCTGGGAGGGGCGCCTTACCTGCTGTATAGTTTCTGGGCATTGAACAGCGAGCCGGTTCTGGCAGGTTGGACTGCACAGAATATCACGCCATCGCCACCTGTTTTGGATCTGTTAATTGCGTTATTACCGGTGTTGTTGCCGGCCATCGGTGGAGTATTGCTGGCAGTGCGCACCGGTGAGCGGCGCACGCGGTTGTTAGCAGCCTGGTTGATATTAGGTTTCCTGCTGCTTTACTTACCCCTTAATTTGCAGCGCCGGCTTATGACCGGTTTGTTCATCCCCGTCGTCGGGCTGGCGGGTGTTTATTTTGCACACCTGCGGTCTTTGCGACCGCGTCTTGGAAACTTAATCATGAATATTTGCCTGATCCTGGCTTTACCGAGTAACCTGGTGTTAATATCGGCGCATTTTTCAGGAGTGCGGGAGCATCCTGGAATGATCTATCTGGAACGCGGCGAAGCGCAAGCCTTAGAGTGGATTGAAACGAATACCCCGTCGCGGGCTCTGGTGCTGGCAACGCCGGAAATGGGGATGTATATCCCGGCGCATACCGGGAGGCGGGTGATCTATGGGCATCCTTTCGAGACGGTGAACGCCAGCCAGGAAAAAGAATCTGTCACCAGGTTCTTCAGTGGGGAATTGCCAGACCCGGCGGGGTTTTTGGCGCAGCGTCAAATCGATTATATCTTTTATGGGCCACGCGAACAGGCGTTGGGGGCGCTGCCCGAAATTCCCGGTTTACGTGTAGTGTATCAAAACGGTGGAGTGACCGTTTATGCCGTGGGCCAGGATTAAGGGTTGGTGGCCTGCACTGTTCCCGGCGCTTTTGCTCCTGCCGGGATTATTTTCATTCCCATATCCTTCTGAAGAAGCGCAATTTTCTGACTTGACCCTGGCGCATTATCCATATGCATTGGCGGTCAGGCAGACATTATGGGAGTATGGCAGCGCGCCGTGGTGGTCAGCCTTGATGTTGAGCGGCGCGCCGCTGGCTGCCAATCCGCTGGCAGGGGTATGGTACCCGCCGGGCTGGTTGGCGTGGTTTTTGCCTTTACCGTTGGCTTTCAATCTATTGGCGCTCCTGCATATCCTGTGGGGGCAGGTTGGGATTTATAAACTGGGGAGGGCGGAAGGAATGTCAGCGCAGGCGGCGTTGTTTTGCGCGCTGGGATTTGGCATGTTTCCGAAGTTATTTGCCCATTTTGGGGCCGGGCACCTGACCTTGGTTTACGCTGTCTCGTGGACGCCGTGGTTGTTATGGGGAGTGTACAGCCGGCAGGGGAAACCAGAGAGCGGAAGATTGCTGAAGGCAGTGCAAGCCTGCGGCTCCTGGGAGGCGGTTGTACTGGGGTTGATTTTCCTGGCTGACCCACGCTGGGCGGTGTATGCTGGGGTGCTTTGGCTGGGTTACAGCGCCTGGAAGAGACGGACTGGCGAGGCGCACAGCATGCTGCCCTGGCTGCGCTTGATGGTACACTGGGCGAAACAGGTGGGGCAGGCGCTGCTTTTGGCCTTACCGCTGGCGCTGCCGATGATGGTTTTTGTCAGCCGTTCCACGCGGGCGTCGATGACCGCAGCCGATTTTCTGGAATTTTCTTTGCCGCCGGCGCGCCTGTTGGGGCTGATCTATCCGGATTTGGGCGGTTTTCATGAGTTTATGTTATATCCGGGCGGCGTGGTGTTGGGTTTGTTGGTTTTGGCGCTGGCGTGGGGCGCAGGATGGCGGATGGGGCGCTTTTGGTTGATGTGTTGCGCAGCGGCGTTGATTTTTGCACTGGGGGAGGCTGTTCCTGGGATGGGGTTGTTAGGCGAACTGCCACTGATGGGGCTGCTGCGGGTTCCGGCGCGGGCATTGTTCGTGTTTGGGTTTGGGTTAATCATGTCAGGCGGGTGGACTTTGGAGCGTTTGCAATCTGGGATAACCAGCAAAGAACGAAAAAGGGCGGGATTGGCGCTGGCGGCGTTGGCGAGTTTTGCCCTGGTATTGGCGGCGGCAGTCTTGTGGGTGAGCGGTACGTTTTCACTGCAGTTTGTTTGGGGAGCGCTGGCGGTCACGCTCGGAGCGACCTGGCTGTTTATGGGCGTCAGGCAGCGGCTGCCCGCGCGAGCCTGGTGGGTGGGGTTGGTTGTATTGAGCCTGTTAGATTGGTTTGGAGTCAGCAGAACTTTGTTTGCATTTCGCCCCTCCAACCAGGTGAACACAGAGGCTCAAGCATTGGTGAAAACGCTGGTTGGTAAGGATGGGTTATTCCGAGTATATTCGCCATCCTACAGCCTGCCGCTTCACAAAGCAGCCCAAGACGGGTTGCAGCTGGCGGATGGCGTGGATCCGTTGCAGCTACAAGAGTATGCTGAATTTATGAAACAGGCTAGCGGCGTTCCGTCGGGCGGTTATTCGGTGACATTGCCGCCATTCGAGAACGGAGACCCAGCCAACGATAACCGAGGCTACAGCCCTGATGCCAGGCTGCTTGGGTTGTTGAATGTGCGCTACGTGGCGGCGGAGTTTGATCTGGAAGCCAGTGGCCTGCGGTTTGTGGAGCGTTTCGGAAATACGCGGCTTTACGAAAACGAATTGGTTTTGCCGCGCGCCTGGGTGCAGGCGCCTGGGACGGATATTGGAGAAGACGCAAAGCCGGCGCGGGTCGATTCCTGGCGGCCCGGCCGCGTCGTTTTGTCGGCTGTCGGTCCAGGACGCCTGGTAATTTCTGAGATTGCTTATCCCGGCTGGTATGCCTGGATAGATGGGAAGCCAGTTCCGTTAGAGAGTGCAGCAGGAATTTTGCAGGCGGTGCGTTTGAGAGACGGCGTGCAGCAGGTCACGTTGGCTTTTAGACCTTGGGATATTTACCTGGGCATGTTTGGGCCGTTGATTTTCCTGGCGCTGGGTCTGATTGAGGCGCGGATGGGGAAGCGCTCCAGGCCTGGTAGAATGAATAATCAATCAAAGAGTTAGGGCTTCAAAGCTGTGTGCTGGCAAAGGGAATTTTGATGAAACAGGCACCGGTTTCGCATAGATTAGTCGTTTTGCCGCTGGTTGGGGCTGTTGTGGCTTTATTCGGCGGCATCCTGCTGGGAGGCCAGGCGTTATTCTGGGGCACGCCGGCTTTGCAGTTCATCCCGTGGTGGAGTTGGGCGTGGGAAACGCTGCTATCAGGCCACCTGCCGCTGTGGAATCCTCTGGTGGGCATGGGAGCGCCGCTGGTCGCCAATTACCAGTCGGCTTTGTTTTACCCGCCGTACTGGAACTTGTTCCTGCTGTACGGGATTGGCGGCGCGCCGCTGATGGCCTGGGGGCAAACGTTGCTGGTGATGCTGCACCTGTTAGCAGCAGGGATTGGGATGGCGCGCCTGGCGCAAAGGTTGGGACTAGGGACACTGGCGCAGACTGTGGCGGGGCTGTCGTTCGGATTGTCCGGTTACCTGGTCAGCCGGGCTGGTTTTTTTAGCATTAACGCTGCCCTGGCTTGGCTGCCCTGGATTTTGTGGGCAGTTACGCCGGATGCTGGCAAGTTTGCATGGCTAGGACGGCGGCGCTTATTGGCGTTGAGCGCCTTTCTGGCGCTGCAATTATTGGCCGGGCATGCGCAGATCGCCTGGTATACGATCCTGTTGACCGGTTTGTGGAGCGGTTATTGGGCTTTCGCGATTGGTTTGGAGCGGGGGAACGCAGGGAAGGCCGGAGCAGGCCAGCGAATCCTGGCGGTGGGCGCCGCTTTGTACCAAACCTGGGGGCGATTAGCCCTGGCTGGGGCGCTGGCGGCTGGATTGGCGGCGGTGCAATTGGCGCCGACGGCTGAATATCTGTCACAATCTCAGCGCGCGGCGGCAGTGGATTACGAAATGGGCCTGACCTATTCCTTCTGGCCCTGGCGGTTGATCGGGCTGCTGGCGCCAAATTTTTTCGGTAATCCGGCGCAGGGCGATTATTGGGGTTATGCGAACTATTGGGAAGATGCCATCTATATCGGCTTATTGCCAGCGCTGTTGTTTTTGGGGACATTGCGGGGCAAGACTCGCCTGGCAGGGCTGCGCTGGTTTTTATGGGGCGTGTTCGGGTTGGCCTTATTGTTTGCCCTGGGCAAGAATACCCCGATCTTTCCCTGGCTTTACCAGCATGTTCCAACCTTTGCGATGTTCAACGCCCCGACTCGTTGGATGATTTGGGGAGTATTCGCCCTGGCGTTTTTGGCTGCCATGGGGGCTGAAAATTGGCGGCGACCCGAAGGCCGGGGATTGTATTGGACGCGCCTGGGGACGGCTGGATCACTGGCGGTTTCACTGGGGTCGGGCCTGGCCATGATTTTGATGGGCGACATCAAGCTGTCGTTTGTGAGCGCGGCTGCCCAGGCTGGGGTTTTGGGCATTGCGGTGGGATTGCTCAGCCTGAGCGCCCCGCTGCGGGAGGGGAGTGAGACTGTCCAAGATCAAACAACTCCGGTGAATCAACTGCTTGCCAGGATGTGGCCGTGGTTGGTGGCATTCCTCATTGCTTTCGATTTGACTCTGGCCGGCTGGGGCTTGAACCCGGGTTTTAATTTGTCGTTATACCAACCAGGATTGGGGAGCGAAGTAAAGGAAAGATTGGGCGACCAACGCCTGTATTGGCCTGAGCAGATGGAATATGAGATCAAATACGATCGATTTTTTCAGTTTGAGACTTTTCACCCTGGTGAAGACTGGCATTTGATGCGCGAAGTGGTCCTGTCAAACAGCAATCTATTGGAAGGCATGGTGGTGGTTAATAATTATGACCCTATGCAACCGGGGCGCTATGTGGCCTGGATGGAACTGGTGAATGGGCTGGATCGCCGTGAACGAGAGCGCTTTTTACACTGGATGGATGTCGGATTGGCTGGGGAAATAGATCTCTCGCAAGCCAGCGGGGCGCGTTTTGATCCGCTTGGCGGTGGGATGCGGGCGCGATGGGTGGGCTGCGCCATCCAAGCGGAAAACGCCGATCAAGCGCTGGAAATGATCTCCCAGGCGCAGGTGGATATCCGGACGCAGGTGGTGATCGAAGGGGCGCCTGGTTTGGCAAATGCGTTATGCCCAGAAAGGCAGGCCGAACCGGTGGCGGCGCAGGTAATTGAAGATGGGCCGAACACCCTGCGTGTGCGAGTGTCTGCGCCTGGCGCGGGTTGGTTGGTGCTCTCCGATGTGTGGTATCCAGGCTGGCAGGCCTGGGTTGATGGAAATCGGGTAGAGATAACTCCAGCAAACCTGGCATTTCGAGCTGCGCCATTGACGGCTGGCGAACATGAGGTTATCTTTGAGTACAGACCGTGGTCATTTTATGCCGGAGCGCTGGTCAGCCTGGCGTCAGGGTTGGTGTTTGCCTGGTTGTGGCGGAGAAGGAACTAACAAGATAAGCAATGCCGGCGCGCCGCCTTCCAGAGGCGAATTTTGAACTAGGGCGCGCTCTGGTTGGTACTACATGTGTTGATCCTCAAAGGTGCGCTATAATGGGCGCAGAAATGGCGCCGAATGATTCGATCAGGAGAGTTTTATGACAGAAGTTCAGAATTTTACCGAGCGAGTGATCGCAAATATCGAGAAAGTGATTATCGGGAAACGCTCGACGATAGAATTAGCCGTGGTTGGGTTATTATGCCAGGGACATTTGTTGATCGAAGATGTTCCCGGTGTGGGCAAGACGATGCTGGCGCGCTCTCTGGCGCGTTCCCTGGGATGTTCCTTCAGCCGCATCCAGTTTACTCCCGATATGCTGCCCAGCGATGTGACAGGCGTTTCGATTTTCAACCAGGTGAGTCGTGAGTTTGAATTTCGCGCTGGGCCGATAATGGCGCAGGTGGTGCTATCAGATGAAATCAACCGCGCCACACCGAAAACCCAGGCTGCGCTGCTGGAGGCGATGGAAGAACGCCAGGTGACGGTGGACGGCGTAACGCGACCGCTGCCGAAACCCTTTATGGTTTTGGCAACGCAAAACCCGATTGAGTATGAAGGAACCTTTCCATTGCCCGAGGCGCAGGTGGATCGTTTTCTGCTGCGTTTACGGTTAGGATACCCGGTTGCGGATGATGAAATTCGGGTGCTTGAGCGCCAGCAGTTTCAGCACCCCTTGAACGACCTGCTGCAGGTGGTTAGCGTAGAAGAATTGACTGCCGTACAAGAAGCTGTGAAGGAAATATTTGTCAGCCCGGCTTTGAAACGCTACATTGTCGATCTGGTGAACCAGACCCGCCAGCATGGCGAGGTGTACCTGGGCGCCAGCCCGCGCGGCAGCCTGGCGCTGTATCGCACCGCCCAGGCGCGGGCGGCGATGGTGGGACGTGATTATGTTTTGCCAGATGATATCAAAGCCCTGGCTGTGCCCACCCTGGCGCACCGGGTGATTTTGGGGCCGGGAGCGCGTTTGCGGGATTTGAGCCAACAGCAAATTATCGAAGAAATCTTGCTGGGCGTGGTGGTTCCGGGAGGCGACCCAACAAAGGGTATGTCTACCAGTTCTTGAGATGTGCATGACCTTTTCATTGCGAGTGATATTGATTTTACTGGCGCTCAGCCTGGCAGCAGCCGCGATTAGCGGCGATGTGTTGTATTTTCGCCTGAGTTATGTGTGGGGCGGGGTGCTGTTGGTGGGTTTTATCATGTCGCGCCTGGCTTTGCGCGGCCTGGAGATGCACCGGACGGCGCGATTTCTACGATCTCAAGTAGGTCAGATTTTTGAAGAACGCTTCGAATTGCAGAATAAATCGCGCTTGCCGCGTTTGTGGGTGGAGGTGCGCGACGATTCGACTCTGCCAGGCTCGCGGGGCTCGCATGTGCTGACACTGGTAGGCGGTCGCGAGAGCCGCACTTACCTGGCGCGCACCCGTCTGAGCCAGCGCGGCGTTTTCCCGCTTGGGCCGACGCGGCTGGGAGCGGGTGATTTGTTTGGACTTTTCCCGGTGCACCGCACGGTAGAAAACCAGGATGCTCTGCTGGTGTTTCCGATGATGTTTGAGGTGCAGAGTTTCCCGAATCCACCTGGGCTGTTGCCAGGCGGCGAGGCGTTGCGCCGGCGAACTACCCAGATCACTTCGAACGCCGCTGGGGTGCGCGAGTATGAGCCTGGAGACCCGCTCAACCGCATTCACTGGGTGAGCACGGCGCGCCGGAACCGGATTATGGTTAAGGAGTTTGAACTTGATCCCCTGGCCGAAGTCTGGGTTTTTCTGGACACGGCGCGCTCGGTGCATGTGACGGCGCCGCACCGGGCGCCGGAATTCGACCCCCAGGAAGTCTGGCGGCCGCGTACGAAATTTACTTTGCCGCCATCCACTCTGGAGTACGGGGTGACGATTGCAGCATCACTGGCGCGCTATTATATCCAACGCGGGCGGGCAGTAGGATTGGTGTACAGCGGGCATACCTTGCAGGTTTTGCCATCTGACCGGGGTGGGCGCCAACTGGGGAAGATTTTAGAAGCGTTAGCGCTGGCGCAAGCGGATGGCGTCATACCCTTGCAGGGTGTAGCAGAGGCGCAAGCGCGCCACCTGCCGCGTGGCAGCACAGTGGTGATGATTACCCCCAGTACGGCAGAGGCGGTGTATCATACGGCTGATTTGTTGATGCGGCGTGGCTTACGACCGGTTGTAACGCTGCTAGATGCTGTGAGCTTTGGGGGACATTTCTCCTCGGATACGATAGCGGCTTCTTTGGCCGCGCTGCGCGTGCCACACTGCCAGGTGAGGAATAAGGATGATCTGACAGCGGTGTTGTCGAATACGCTGTTTTCCGTGCAGCAATGATTACTTGCCGATAAAAGTCACCGAGGGGTAATCGGAAAAATGGCGCTCGACTGGTTCGCCTCCTAAGCCGGAGGTTTGCAGCACCAGCAAAATTCTTGCCGGTTGGCTGGAGCGGTTGCGCCAAAGATGGGGGAGATGAGCCTCGAAGAACAAGAAGTCTCCCTCTACCAGGTTGTAAATCGTTCCATCAATCAGATACTCGACATTTCCCGCAAGACAATACACCAGTTCATGCCCGGTGTGGACAACCTGGCGTTCGCCGCTGCCGGAGTTGGGATCGAGCGTTACCAGAAAAGGCTCCATCTCCTGGCGGTTTAATTTTCCTTCCAGGCCTTCAATGCGCACGCCCTTGCTTTCAATGGCTGGGCGTTGTTGGCTGTGGATATGCAATACGGGTGTAGGGGCATGGTCGTCAAAGAAATAGCTCATCTTGACGTTCAAAGCGGTAGCCAGGTTTTGCAAAGTGGACACGCTGGGTGAGTTTTCGTCGCGCTCGATCAGGCTGATGGCGTTGGTTGAAATACCTGCCAGTTGGGCTAACTCACGTTGCGAGAAGCCGCGCTCGTCACGGATGGTGCGTAATTTGTTGCCGACGGAGGTTTGTTTGTTCATAAAAGAGCCTCGGATTGAAATTCTATTTAGCAGAATTTTAACTGGTTTTTTGAAAGTAGGGAAGTGCATTTTTTCACATGTCTCCAGGCAATACCAGAGGAGCGCATCGTGCGAAAAAAATTACTTTCATTGCATCATACGAGATGGTGGGCTAAACCCGGTAATAATTGGGCCAGGTGGGCCAATAGCAGTTGGCGTAAAGAGTAGCGCGCCAGTAAGTAGGATGGGATTTGGTTTTCAAGCAAGAGCAAGGTAAAGCCATGTACGCCAGCCCATAAACTGGTCGCCAGCATTTCTGGGTCGCCTGGCTGAAGGATGCCCGCGCGCTGGCAGGCTCTGACGCCGTCAACTACCAGATCGAAGCTGTTCATCGAAATTTCTCGAAATTCCGGGTAATCGCTGGCTTTTTCGACCACGCCAGAAAAAGTGATTTTAAACTGGTGGGTGTTCTGAATGGCGTACTGAAGATAAGCCCAGGCAGTTTCTACGATCAGGCTCTGCGGATCGTTTTGATGTTTTTGGGCAGTTGCGTAGATCAGGATGTAAAGATCCTGGTAACCACGTGCGGCAATGGCGGCAATCAGGGCTTGCTTATCGGCAAAGTGGGCGTAGGGGGCGGCGTGACTGACGCCGACGCGCTTGGCGGCTTTGCGGAGGCTTAACCCATGCACGCCTTCCTGGGCGAGAATTGCCAACCCGGCCTGGATAAGAGCGTTCTTTAAATTTCCGTGGTGATAATCGTTTTGCATCGCTTGGATTCGCGAAAAGGGCGTTCTTGATTGAAAAAAGCTAAGTTCTTGATGTGCCCATTCTGCTTACTTTATACGGCATTTTAGCACATTAACTTGACAATGTAAAGTTTACCTATTAAAATCTTTGCGTTAACTGACGCCAAATTTTTTTGAAGACCAGGAGAAACCGATGAAACTTGTGACCGATTCCGCTGCCGATTTGACCCGGGAAGATATTCACGCGCACGACATTACCGTGGCGCCGTTGTTTATTGAATTTCCCGAGGGGACTAAGAAGTCTGAAGATATCAGCCACGATGATTTTTATAATCGTCTGGAAGCCATGCAACCGCATGCGCCAACCACCTCGCAACCAACGCCAGAGATGTTTACCAGCTTGTACGAGAATATTTTGACAACCGGTGAAGAGATCCTGTCCATTCATATTTCGTCCGGATTGAGTGGCACATTTGACTCGGCGAGCAGCGGGGCAAAACAGCTCGGCAGCCAGGCAGTGCATGTGATCGATAGCATGACACTCTCGGGCGGGCAGCGTTTTCAGTTGTTGGCAGCCTCGGCGGCGATCAAAGCGGGCTGGTCTTTGGAGGCTATCCAGGCGCAGCTCGGAAAGATTCGCGCTGCGTCAGAAGTAATATACACCCTGGATACTTTGAATTACCTGGCGCGCGGCGGGCGGATTGGTCGTGTGCAAGCTTTAGCCAGCTCACTGTTGAATATCAAGCCGCTGATCCATGTGGCGAAAGAAGATGGGAAGTACAGCACCGTAGGCAAGAGCCGCACAATTCAGCGGGCATTACAGGATATTAGCGGGCATTTACAAGGGCTTTACCCGAAAGGGAGCCCGTTGTGGGTGACTGTGCTGCACGGGAATTTTGAGGAGAAGGCCAACCAGTTGGTTGAGCTGCTTCAAGACAGTCTACAAATTGCCAAATTGGAACTGCTGCGCATTTCGCCGGTTTTGGGCGTGCATACCGGACCTGGGATCGTCGGCGCAGCTGTAGCGCCAATGGATTTGTTTGAAGAAATAAGCTGAAAGAAAAAATCCTGGCGCTATTCTGATCGAGCTCGGCCTGCTCTTTTTACCAGCCCTGCCTGCTTACTTGTGGTTGTGGCCTAATCTGAGCGGCCGCGCCCAGGATGTAATGAATGTAACCACGTACCTGTATATCCTGGCAGGGACGTTTATTATTGGTTTACGGCGCTGGCGCTTCGATGAATTGGGGTTGAACTGAAAGGGGTTAGGGCTTAGCCTGGTGGTTGGGCGGGGGTTTGTGATTGCATCGGTTGAATGGGGAAAATCCGCTCCAGCTTTTGAGTTGGGGCGTTTTTTGTTTAATGTGATGTTTTTTCTTACTGGTTGGATTGGGAAAAGAATTGCTGATTTTCAATTAAACCGATATTGAATTTTGTTTGTGAACTAATTAACTATCAGAGTAGTTGATATACAAATAATAGTGGTAAATTCACCGATATACACCTTAAAAAATCCTAAAATAATTGACATACATAATATATAATGTTATGATCTAGCTATGAAAGCTGGTCGCTGGATTCTTCACGGTCAAAGAGAATTCGCCTCGAAAGGAGCAGGAAAAGATGGCTAGACAGGAATCCTGGCGCGCGGTAGGGTTGCGGATTCGCCAACTGCGCAAGGAAAACCGCTTAACCTTGCGGCAACTGGCGCTGGGTTGTGACCTTTCGGCGAATGCCATCAGCCTGGTTGAGCGCGGCGAAGTGGCGCCCAGCATTGCGACATTATGCAAGCTTTCGCGAGCCTTGGGGGTTTCGGCCGCCTCGTTATTTCAGGAAGTATGCGACCCCGAAGTGGTATTAACGCGGGCGGGTGGGAGCGATCCTACGCTGCAGGTTGTCGAATCTTTTGGCGGGCTGGTGTGCAATCCGTTATTTGGCGTTCGTCAAACGGCCTTATGTTTGTGTGGCCATGTGTTATTCGAGACTGACGAACAATGTTATGCATTAACACCTGGAGATAGCCTGACATTCAACGCTGAAGCGCTGCATCGTTGGCGAAATCGAGGCCAAGAAAACGGCGTTGTCGTGTTGGTGGCCCCCGGATTTCCGGAAAAATCAACATCAGGAGGGAAGTGATCTTGGAGACTGGAACCCATCTACAGAGGCAGCCAAATCTGGCGCATCTTGAATCCAAAGCTTTTTATCACATCGATACGTATCCCGGGAGTGATCGATTGGGCGGCAGCCGGGTGGAAAGATTTTTATTTGCCTTTGCCGCCATCTTGCAACAAAGCAATTATGGTGTGTTGCTCGATTTGTACGCCCGCAGCAGCGCCCGCTGTGGTCGCTGCGCAGTCAGCTGCCAGGTCTTCCAGGCTTCTCAAGAGGCCCGGGATGTCCCTTGTTATCGTAGCAACCTGCTGCTGGATGTTTACAAGCGCTATTTCACCATGGGAGGTCAGCTGCGAGGGCGTTTATTTGGCAATGGATTTCTTCATGAAGGTGGAGTAGATGAAATGGCGGAGCTCTTTTATCGTTGTACAGCCTGCCGGCGCTGCCATATCGAATGTCCGTTGGGGATCGATCATGGCTTGATCGCTCACCTTGGACGATACATTCTCAGTGAAGCGGGGATCGCTCCAAAAGGGCTGGTGGTTTCTGTGCGGGAGCAGTTGGAAGGTAAGACCGGCAATACTTCAGCCATCCCGCTGCCGGCCTTGCTGGATAACCTGGAATTCTTGGAAGAGGAGTTAGTCGATAGTTCCGGTATCCAGGCAAAGTTTCCGGTCGATGTGCAGGGAGCGGAGTATATCTTCTTTCCGGCGGTGAGCGATTATTTGATGGAGGCCGATACTTTGATGGGAATCGCGGCGGTGTGCGCCTCGGCAGGTGTATCCTGGACGATCGGCTCCCAATATTTCGATGGCATCAATTATGGGCTGTTCTACAACGATTGGGTACTAGAGCGCATCATTCAGAAACTGGTGGGCGAAGCGCAGCGTTTGCAGGTTCAGAAAATCCTGATTGGCGAGTGTGGTCATGCAGCGCGCTCGGCGCGCCAGTATGTGCCTACATTTGCCGGAGACCAACAGCTGCCTGTTGTGAGCGTCTTGGAGCTTACCGAAGCCCTCGTTCGCCAGGGGAAAGTGAAACTGGACCCCAACGCCATCTCGGAGCGGGTGACATACCACGACCCGTGCAATATTGCCCGTTCGGGTTGGTTGCTGGAACCACCACGCCGTTTGGTGCGCAGCATTGCGCCGAATTTTGTCGAGATGCGCCCCTTCGGCAAGGAAAATTATTGCTGCGGAGGTGGAGGCGGTTTGGTTTCTTTGGACGAGACCCACGAGTTTCGGATGCAGGTGGCGGGCAAATTGAAAGCCGAGCAAATTCAAGCCAGCGAGGCCGAGATTGTGGTGACCCCCTGCGCGAATTGTAAGAAGCAACTGCGTGAATTGGTCAGTTATTACCACCTACCTGTCCAGGTGGTGGGTGTCCACGATCTGGTGTTGCGAGCACTCCGATTGTAAAAATTTTCTTTAGGAGATGATGGCTGATGGATTTATGGTTAGCGCTTGCGAAAGGTGTCTTCCTGCGATTTGTTTTAGCGGTGACGATTTTGGGTTTGCTACGCCATGTTGCGCTCAGCCTGGCGGCTCTGTGGGTAGCGATCCGACGGGCGCCAGCGCAATCGCTTGATTTACGCCAGATTTTTGGGGAGACCTTGGCCTGGCTATTCCCGATCCGGCGTTTGCATCGTAACCGCTTTGGCTACAGCCTGGCGTCTTTTTTGTTTCATGTGGGGGTACTGTTCACCAGCCTGTTCCTGGTGAATCACATCGATATCCTGCGGGATCAGTTTGGAATTGGATGGTATGCCATTCCGAAGGGGATTCTGGATCTCCTGGCTGTGGTTACGATCATTGCTGGAAGTAGTTTACTGTTGTTTCGGATTTACGCCTCCAGTTCTCGCCAACTGAGCCAGCTATCTGATTACGGCTTGTTGGTGTTGATTCTTGGAATTTTCTGGTCGGGCTTCCTGGCGGGCAGGCCTGGAAATCCAATTCCTTACGCCTGGCTGATGTTATTTCACACTTTGAGCGGAGCAGCCTTGTTGTTAGTGATTCCGTATTCAAAGATTGCCCATTGTGTCTTGTTTCCTTTGATCCGCCTGGGTTCTGCAGTCGGCTGGCGCCTGGCGCCTCTGGCTGGCGGTAAAGTTGTGCAGCGATTGCATGGCCCAGAAGGGAGGCAAATATGATCGGTGGTGTGAAGCAAGTAGGGTTGTTGATCGATGTCACGCGCTGTAATGGCTGCAACCAGTGTGTGGAGGCGTGTACAACGGAAAACAGACTCAAGAAGGATGATACCGGCGGCGCGGTAATTAAGGGGTTGTCCGGGCAGCGCTTCTCGGCGATTGCACTCAGCCCCGAGGGGGGTTTTGTGCGACAGATGTGCCGGCATTGTTTGCAGGCTGCCTGTGTATCGGTATGCCCGGTGGGGGCGATGTACCGCAGTCCGGAAGGGGTGGTGCTGTATGATGCGCAGAAGTGTATGGGATGTCGCTATTGTATGATGGCATGCCCATACGGCATCCCTCGCTATGAATGGGATGCGGCAGCGCCTTTGGTGCGAAAATGCGGGTTGTGTACCCAGCGCTTGCAGAGTGGACAACTGCCGGCTTGTGTGGAGGCTTGCCCTAACCAGGTGATGGTTTTTGGGGAACGGGAAGCGCTACTGGAGGAGGCGCATAACCGGTTAGCCAGCCAGCCTGACAGGTATTTGCCTGTGGTAACTGGTGAACACGATGCCGGCGGCAGCGCCGTGTTGTATATCTCGCACGTATCGCTGGATTTTCTGAGCCTGAATCGCCCGCCTGGCGCCCAGCCGCTGCCGGAGCTGTCCCACAATTGGTTAGGTAAAGTGCCCGGGCTGGCTTTGACAACGGGCAGCTTGATGACCGGGTTGTTTTGGGTGATTGGCCGGCGGATGCAGTTCGAGGAGGCGCGTCTGCGCAAGAATCCGCAAGATTCTGGGAGGCCAGAATGATTTCGAACTGGCGTGAATGGACCAAAACGATCTTATGGGGAGTGGTATTGGCTGGCGGCGCAGCCGCAGTTATGAGGTTTGCCTTCGGTTTAGGGGTGACCACCGGCTTGGACGACGCCACACCGTGGGGGCTGTGGATCGCACTTAAGTTAGGATTTGTGGCTTTATCAGGTGGCGGGTTTACGCTGGCAGCCCTGGTGTATGTGTTCCGATTGGAGAGCTATCGACCACTGGTCCGGCGAGCGATCTTGCTGGCTTTGCTGGGGTATGGTTCTTTCATCGTGTCCTTGATCTTCGATTTGGGTTTGCCGTGGCATATTTATATGCCGATCTTGCACTGGCAACACCATTCGGTGATGTTCGAGATTGCCTGGTGTGTGGTGTTGTATTTCAGCGTGCTGGTGCTGGAGTTTTCACCAGTCGTTTTGGAGCATCCCTTTTTCCAGAATGCAGTGCTGCAGAAAGCGCTGCACCTTTTACACAAGACAACGCCAGTATGGGTGATTGCTGGTATCGTGCTTTCCACCTTACACCAATCATCTTTGGGGGCCTTGTTCTTGATGGCGCCCCACCGGGTACATCCCTTGTGGTACAGCGCCTGGATTCCGGTGCAATTTTTTATTTCGGCTATCTCTGCCGGAGTGATGTTCTTGCTTTTGGAAGTATACCTGGCGGAGCGTTGGTTTAATAACGAGGCGCGCCTCGACCTGATGCAAAAACTGGCGCAGATCGGAAAGTTCACCCTGGGATTGTATCTAATTATGCGCGTGGGCGATTTGCTCTGGCGAGGTGTGTTGCCGTCTGCGCTGGATGGCTCATGGCAGAGCGTTTTGTTCGCGGCTGAAATTCTTCTGGGCGGAGTGCTGCCGATTGTTCTGTTGAGCTTGCCTGCCATTCGCCAGCACAAGGAGACACTGATCACCAGCGCCGCCCTGGTGGTGGGCGGCGTGCTTAGCCAGCGTATGGCGTTGAGTATGTTCACATTGTGGCGTCCGGCTGAGCAACCGTACACGCCTGCATTAGCCGAAGTGCTGATCGCCTTTGCGATTCCTGCCGCGGCAGCGCTACTATATCTGTTTGCTATGGAAAACCTGGCTGTGAGGGAAGGGTCAACCCAGGCGCCTCGCATTCACGAAGCGCTCAGTCACCCGCAATGGGGAGCTTACCAAGATCACAGTCTGTGGGGCGTTATCACGCAGCGCAGCCTTTTGGCGGTGTTTGTCGTTGCCCTGGCAGTTGTTTTGCTGCCCAATCAGAACAATGCGATGGCAACGCTGCCAAAGCAACCTGTGCAGGCGGGACGGGGTTGGGAGAAGCTGATCCTCGATGGCAACCGCGCTTCTTATCAGGTGAACTTTGCACACGCAGAACACCAGGAACGCCTGGATTGCCAGGTTTGCCATCATTTGAACATCCCGCAAGACGACGCCAGCGGGTGCTGGCAGTGTCACAGTGATTTTTCGCAGCCAACGACAATTTTTGAGCATGGGCTGCACCAGCGTACTTTGCAGGGCAACGCCAGCTGCGAAAATTGCCATGCCGGAGCGCATAACCGTCACACCGCAATCGATTGCCAGGAATGCCACGCCTCTACAGAGCAGGGTGAGCGGGTATCCACGTTTACACTTGAAGCGCCTGGATATGTGCAGGCGATGCATGGAGTGTGTCTGGAATGCCACCAGCGGGAAAGCCAGGCGCGAGGGCGAGCTGACCTTGCGGTGTGCAGTACGTGCCATTTTATCCCTCAACCAGCGCCGGAAGGACAGGCGAGGTTGAATCAAGAATGAGAGGAGCAGAGATGAAAACAGTCGGTTTTTGCACCCATTTTTCCCAAACAGATGATTGGGCGTTTGACTTTGCTTTAGACCTGGCGAAGAAAAACCAGTGGCAGTTGAATATTTGTCATTGGCTCAATTCGCCGCACAGCTTACGCAGAGACATGGTCTATCCGAGTCTGTCCGAGCAAGGAACCCCTCAGCCGATCAACCCGGCTTTGCTCACCCAGTTGGAACTCGAACTGCGGCTGTGTTATGAGCCTTTGTTGGGTGACTTTACCGAGGTGGCTTTTAAGCTGTGCGAGGGCATCTACCAGGTGGAATTGGTGCGCTGTTTGCGACAGCATCTGCTCGACCTGGTCGTGATGGGCTACCAGAATCCTGTGGAGATAGGCTTCGCAAATGAACGCCCGATCCTGGATTTTGCCAGCGAATTGAAATTCCCGATGATTGTGGTTGGCCCGAATCACGCCAATGAGTTTTGGTTGAACCGGGCTGCTTACCCATTTTTAGCTGAATACCATCTTCCAGAAGGCAGTTGGCAGTTAATTGAATCTGTGGCGTTATAAATGCGATTGCAAGAACTGTAATAAATAGCTGGTTGAATGTACTAAAATAATGGTAAAATTGATTGTATTTTGAGCGATTTTGTACTATAATGATGTTATAGTTCGTAAAATAGATTTGTTGGGCAACCAGTTTTGGTGAAGTGAGTTTCAGGAGCCTGGATGACGTCCGATTCGGAATGGGGTACGGAAGAAAAAGGGCAGAGGGAACGGCGGCGGATGCGGGCTACTTCCGCTGCCAGGTTGCCCGTTGCGAGTTTGCAGCCGGTCGTCCAGGAAATTGATGTTGGCCAGCAGTTGAGAAATTTGCGCATGGCGCGTGGATTTTCCATGCGGGCTTTGGCCGAGATGAGCGGGTTGAATTTAAATACACTGAGCCTGATCGAGAATGGTAAATCGTCTCCGGGAGTGAGCACGTTGCAACAACTTGCGGTTGCCCTACAAGTGCCGATCACAGCTTTTTTCGAAGTGGATACGCCACAGGAAGTGGTGGTCTTTCAGAAAGCGGGTCAGCGTGCTCGGGTGCATTTTTCCCATGGAGTCTTAGAAGATTTAGGAGCCGGATTGACTTTGCACGGTGGACAACCGTTAAAGGTGGTTTTGCAGCCGGATGCTGACAGTGGAGCAGATGCGATTGTACACACTGGGATCGAATTTGTTTATTGTTTGAAGGGACACCTGTGCTACAGCGTGGAAGATCGACAATATTGCCTGGAACCGGGAGATAGCTTAATGTTTGAAGCGCATTTACCGCACCGTTGGCGGAATATCGCCAATGCATCAACGGAGTGGTTGTTGATCATTTGCCCGGCAGATGAACGGGATCGCCCAACCGAACGGCATTTTACAAAGGATTCGGGATAGGTTTTTTTTGAGGAGGTATTCGATGTATGCTAGAATTGGGTACTTGAAAGTTGTTCTGTGCGCTTTGGCGGTAATGATCCTGGCCCTAGCAACACCGTTTTCTGTTTTTGCCCAGGACCAGCAACCCGGTGAAGAGACATCCTGTATCACTTGCCATGAAAATCTGTACTATTTGCATGATGCCGGGAAGTGGTACTGCACCTGTGAACGTCGTTCGGATTGCGTGGTTTGTCATGGCGGGCAACCCGATGCTCTGGATGCGGAAACCGCCCATGCTGGGATGTTTGCACGTCCAATCCAGGATAACATCACGGCTTGCCAGGGCTGCCATCCCGAGAACTACCAAACTTTTGTCGATCGTTTTACCGCCAACGTCGGCGTGAGTGGGACGCCGATGCCAACTTGTGCAGCGCACGTGGCTTTTGTAGAAGAGCCAGAGTTGTTAGCGCCTGTGGGTGGGCAGGTATCACGTTGGGATAACCCGTGGCGTTGGGCTGGTTTGGGCGCGCTGACTGTGGCGTTCTTTGGATTGGTTGTCTTTGCTTATTTTTGCTGGAAGAAAGATTGCGCCAGTAAATTAAGAAGTTTATAGTCGTTCACCAAAATCATCTTATACCTGTCAGGAGAGATTAGACTCATGAAAATTGCTGCCATTACTGAAGATGGAAAAACCATCAGCCAACATTTTGGTCGGGCGCCGTATTACCTGGTGCTGACAATCGAAGATGGGCAGATCACCCAGACTGAAATGCGCGACAAACTGGGGCATGCCCATTTTTCAACCGAACCGCATGACGATCACAGCCACGAACACCGTGACCAGGGGCATGGTTTTGGTCCGGAGGCGCATGATCGTCACCTGCGAATGTCGCAATCGATCGCAGATTGCGAGGTGCTGCTGTGCCGCGGCATGGGGCGCGGCGCTTATATAAGCGTCGAACAACGCGGCATTCGCCCGATCTTGACCGATATCGCGGATATCCAAGCTGCGGTGCAGGCTTACCTGGATGGAAAAATTGTGGACCATGTAGAAAAATTACATTAGTTCACTGCATTTTCTCCTCTCCGATGCGCTGGTTGGCTTGTTTCGTTCAACCAGCGCATCCCTTTAAACCAACAGGTGAGAAAAAACGTGGTTTCGTAGCAAGTGCAGTAGTTTCATTCCGTTTTTGAGGCACAAAATGGGTATAATGCTAACGGAGGAAAAACATGGAACTATTCGATATCTTTGAGAAAAGGCGCTCCATTCGCGCCTTCTTGCCCAAGCCAGTAGAAACCGAAAAAATCGAAAAAATTTTGCAAGCTATCAACCTGGCGCCATCAGCGGGAAATTTACAGGCGTTTGAAGTCTTTTTAATCACACGCAACAGCAAGCGAGAAGCGCTAGCCCAGTCTGCCCTGGGTCAAGATTTTATTGCCAGCGCGCCTGTAATCCTGGTATTTTGCGCCCACGCGGAACGCTCTGCCACCAAATATGGCGAGCGTGGGCAACAGCTTTACACGATCCAGGACGCGACGATTGCCTGTACCTTTGCCATGCTGGCGGCAGTTGATTTGGGCTTGGGGAGTGTATGGGTGGGGGCTTTTCATGAAGAGGCGGCGCGCCAGGCGCTGAACCTGCAGACTGATTTGAGGCCGGTGGCGATGCTGCCGGTTGGTTACCCAGCGGAAGAACCAGCGGCGCGTTCACGCAGACCCTTAGAAGAAATCGTTCATCGCAGTTAAGTTGCGGTGGATCACACGTAAGAAAAAAGCCAGACCAGCGATGAGTTGGGTGGAAATTTTCTTGTTAATCGATTTAACGATGAGGGGTGTCCTGAAAGACCTGACCAGGTTGGGTTAGCTCTCCGGTCTGCATGGCCGCAAGCGCGGCTTGCTGGATAAGTTGTTCGATTTCACTAGCCGGCAAGCTGGAGAGTGTGGTTTCATATTCCAGGTAAGAAAAAAAATATGGCGTCCCCGAGATCATGAGCAAGTCGACGCGGTTTTGCTGGGCGTAGCGGTCAAGCAAGGTCAGGAAGCGGGCATCCAACGCTTCCCAGAAGCTGTAGGCGTTCCGTATGGCGGCGTCGCTGGCGGGCAGGGTAGCTGCTTCGACCTGGGCGGATTTTTGCAGCCAGGCCTGGCCTATGAACAAGCGGCGTTGATTTTGACGGGCGATTTCTGAAACTTCAAACAGACGCACCAGGCTACTGCGCCCGGTCAAGGTTATATGCATATCGAGGTAATGTAAGCGCTCTTCCTGGGCGGCAATTTCGAAATATTCCAGGTCATTCCAATTGCCTGCGCCCGCGCCAAGCAGCACACTGCCTGGGTCAAGTCCGGTCAGGATCGTATTCAATAGCAGGCTGTACGCATCAGGGTTTACCTCACCATCTGCAATGAGCGCCAGGCGATCTGGTTCATTCAAGATGGTCAGGTAATCTGGGGCGATCTCAGCGATGATGGTTTGGTTATGAAGGCGTAGCTCACCAGCCAGGGTAGCGATGGGTATTTTGGCTTGCGATCCAATGGCAAAGGCGTCTGGATCGACTCCAGTATTAATGAGCAACAACAAACCAGATTGGCGAGCGCTTTCAGCGACCCGTTGGTAGTACTGCAAATTCTGGGCGGCAGCGGGATGTTCGGGAGCAAGCAATGGGTAGGGAATTTGAAGGGCGATAGCGCCAGCGCCCAAGTCTGCCAGGCGCTGCAGGTAAGCGGAAAGTTCTTCGGTAGGAATAGGCAGAGGGGGAAGCTGCGCTCCCAGCACTAAGGGTTTAAAGCCCACGCCTTGTTGGACGGTTAGCAACTGGGTAAATTCATCCAGATTGGCTTTTAACTCATTATAGAGCGGTTGGAATTCAAGCGGGATGGATTGGAGCTGAGAGGACGGGTTGGTTGTGCATGCGACGGGAAAGATGGTCAGGAATAAGATGGTTACTACATGAAGCAGGGGATAAGTTTTTTTCATCAATACCTCTAGCATGGAATACTTCAAGCTTAATCGATAATCGAAAATTAAGCCAGAATTCTGAGTAAGTTGTTGGAACTACAGGCCTGATGAAATGGTAGGGAAAAACATCGTTGCAATAATACCTAATTAGAGTATAATTGTCACGTTAAATATGCGTCCAGGCGCCAGTATGGCATCGCCTGGGGCAATTTTTTTGTAAATGGAGGAGAGAAAACCATGCGTTCTTATCCTATGCGATGGATTGCGATTGTATTGACGCTCATGCTAGCTTCACTGGCCTGCCAGGTGGTGGGTTCGGGAGGCGGGGCTGAAACAGTCGTAGAGACCCTGCAACCAAAAGTTCCAACCGTTGAGGAGATCACGGTTGTTTCGACGATTCCAGTCATCGAGCCGACAGCTACGCCGCCGGCGACCGAAACCCCAGATAGCGAAACCAGCACTGGCACGCTGCCAGCTTTGCCCCCGGCTCAACCTGGACCGGAAACGTTGGATTTAGGGAGTTTACCTAAAGAGCCGCTTCTTTATGACTATAAAGAATCCTACCAGGTCTCCATCCAGTTTACCGATAACGATGATCTGGAGCAGAATTTCACTACTGTCTATGAATATCGCCTGCAAACTGTGCCCGTATCTGGCTGGCGTTTGTTTTATGACGACCAGAACCCATTCTTTGCTTCCCAAGTCGAAGCGGTGGTGATGGGCGAGCAGGCCTATTCTGCCGCCACAGATGTAGGTTGTGAAAGAGTGCAGAGCGATCAAATCACGCAAGAAGATCAACGCCTGGCCTTCCGCAGCCTGTTAGAAGCGCTCTCCGGGCAGGTTACCCGCACCCAGAGCGATGTACCGATGGGTGATTTGACGGTTGATGTGTACCCTCTGACAGTAGATAACCTGGATGCCGAGACCGAGATCGTTATGAAAGCGGTGTACGCCAGCGCCGATGGCGATTCAAAATCGACAGTATCGACCACGATTGACCTGGTGGAGGAGGATAGCCAGTTAGTGAGCGCGACTCTTTACCTGGCGCAGCAGGGTGGGTTTGTGGCGCGCATTGAACTGGTGTATGGCAAAGTGGTAGATGAAGAAGATGCCATGTTAGCTAAGCTCGGCACCGAAATGACGCGCACGGTGGTGTACAATATGCAACCGGTAACCAGTGCTGATGGCGCGCTGGTACCGCCGGCAGACTGCGGCGCAGCCAGCGATGACGGCGGCGGGATGGGCGGTGGGACGGGTGGATCAAGCGGGGCGCAAACCATTGCAGATATTCCACGCCTGGAAGACGCCTCCAATTCATTCTCGACCAGCGACACGCTTTTTTACCAGAGCAGCGCCAGCGTGTCTGATGTGGTTGCTTTCTACAAGGAGCAATTGTCAGCCCTGGGATGGGTGCTGGATGATGAATTCTCGATGGATGCAATGGCAACCCTGGAATTTACCCACGGCGGCCAAACCCTAACGATCAGCATTTTGTCCAGCGGCGGCGTAACAACGGTATCGATCGACCTGTCATAACGGGAAATACCACAGAAAAACTTCCTCTTGACTCAAGGATGGGCCTCGGTTAAACTACGTCCTATATGAAAGATCGCTGCTTCGCTGTGGAACCATACGCTGGCGCGTATTATTACGGCTACCGCATTCCGGTTGCCGTTGGCAGCGATTAAGCGGGCAGCAAGCGAAACTTGTACCCAAACGCGAGACCAACGGTCTGAGACCGGATGGCTCGCGTTTTTATTTGTTTTTTGGAGGTGAAGATGAGCGTGCGAGGTGTGCGTGGGGCTACAACGGTGGCAGCAGATCAGCCAGATTTGATCTTGAAAGCTACCCGCCAACTGTTGTTCGAAATTTTGCAAGCCAATCCCAGCATGGAAAAAGAAGAAATCGTAAGCGCTTTCTTTACCGTAACGGCCGATTTGTGCTCGACCTTCCCCGCCCAGGCAGCGCGCCAGATGGGGTGGAGCCAGGTACCGATGTTATGCGCCCGGGAGATTCCTGTGCCCGGGAGCCTTGAGCGGGTTGTGCGGGTGATGGTGCATTGGAATACAGATTTGAGCCAGGACCAGGTGCAGCATGTCTACCTGGGCGCGGCCGCAGGTTTGCGCCCAGATTTATCCAGCGCCCAGTAAGCGCGTTTCAGGAGAGTTGCAATTATGATGATCATTATGCGTTCCGACGCCAGCCAACAAGAAATTTCACAGGTGGTCGAGCGGGTGGAGGCCAATGGATTGCAGGCGCATGTTTCGACCGGCGCCGAGCGCACCGTGATTGGCGCGATTGGCGATGGCAGACCGGTGCAGCGCGATTTGTTCACCTTGCTGCCGGGGGTGGACCGGGTGGTGCCGATTTCCAGGCCGTATAAATTGACCTCGCGGGAGTTCAAGGCAGAAGATTCAATTTTTCCTTTAAATGGGGTGCAAGTTGGCGGGCAAGGAATTGTGATTATCGCCGGCCCGTGTTCGGTGGAAAGCCGCAGCCAGGTTTTAGAAGTGGCTCATGCGGTGCGAGAAGCTGGGGCGCATGCTTTGCGAGGCGGGGTCTTCAAACCGCGTACTTCGCCGTATTCTTTCCAGGGCCTGGGGCAAGAAGGACTGGAATACCTGGCTGAAGCGCGCCAACAAACCGGCCTGCCGATAGTGACCGAGGTGATGCGTGAGGAACAGATCCCGCTCTTAACCCATTATGTCGATGTGCTGCAGGTTGGGGCGCGCAACATGCAGAACTTTGCTTTGCTGCATGCAGTCGGCGAGAGCAAACACCCAACCTTGTTGAAACGCGGCTTGAGCGCTACGGTGGAAGAACTGCTGATGGCGGCTGAATATATCCTTTCGCATGGCAACCGGCGGGTGATGCTGTGTGAACGCGGTATTCGCACCTTCGAGACCTCGACCCGCAATACTACCGATATCAACGCTATTCCGGTGCTGAAGAGCCTGACGCACCTGCCGGTACTGCTCGACCCCAGTCACAGCACAGGCAACTGGAATTATGTCTCGGCGATTGGGCGGGCGGGGATTGCAGCCGGGGCGGATGGTTTGATCGTTGAAGTGCACCCGCACCCCGAGCAGGCGCTTTCAGATGGCGGGCAATCGTTAAAACCGGAGCGTTTCGCCGAATTGGTGCGCCAGACGCAGGCGATTGCCGAAGCGGTGGGGCGCTTTGTGTACCCGGCGGCGAACCATGTCAAACCTTGATAATCTGAGCAACTGCCGGGTTGCCATCGTTGGCCTGGGCTTGATGGGCGGCTCCCTGGCGCTGGCTTTACGGGGCAAGACGGCCGGTTTGTCCGGCGTCGAGATCGATCCCCAGATTGTGGCGCTGGCTGAAGAATGGGGGGTGGTAGACCGGGCCTCGACGCAAGCGACGGAGCTATTGCCCCAGGCGGATGTGATCATTCTGTCTGCGCCTGTGGGCGCGATATTGTCTATTATTGAACAACTGCCAAATTGGTGTGCACAAGCGGCAGTGGTGATTGACCTGGGTTCGACCAAAGGAAGAATCATTCAGGCTATGCAGACTTTGCCTGAGCGCTTCGACCCAATCGGTGGGCATCCAATGTGCGGAAAAGAGCGTGGCTCACTTCGTCACGCGGATGCCGGTCTCTACCAGGGGGCAACATTTGCGCTGGTGGCGCTCGAGCGCAGCAGCGACCGGGCGCGCCGGTTGGCGGAACAGCTGGTAGAAGCGGTGGGGGCGCGAACGCTGTGGATGCAAGCAGCCGATCACGACCGCTGGGTGGCGGCTACCAGCCATTTGCCCTATTTGATTGCCAACAGCCTGGCTTATTGCACACCTGCGGAGGCGCAGGCGCTGGTTGGACCAGGGCTGCGCTCCAGCAGTCGGGTAGCGGCAAGCCCGTTGTCCATCTTTCGAGATATTTTGAAAACCAACCGCGAAAATATTCTCGTCGCTTTGGAAAAATATTGCCAACATTTAGATGTTGTGCAAGGGCTGCTGGCTGCGGATGATTGGGAAGCGCTGGAGAGCCTATTACAAACCGGCGCAATGCGATATGATCAGATCATTTATGATCGGATCATTGCTGATCGGACAGCTGCTAAGTAAAGAAAAATGACTATGACAGAAACAAACTCCACCTCATTGCACATCACGCCCTGTGAAGGGCTGCGCGGCGAACTCGGTCCGGCGGGTAATGACACTACAGTTGCCCTGCCAGGCGATAAATCGCTCTCTCACCGGGCGGCTTTGCTGGCTGCCATGGCGGAGGGCGAGAGTGCGATCGATAATTTCTTGACGGCGGGTGTGACCCAGGCGATGTTGAACGCTTTGACTGAGCTAGGGGTTAAATGGCAGTTGCAGGGTCAGCGCCTGACAGTTACCGGCCTGGGCTTGCAACCCGGACAGGCGCAAAAACAGCCAACGATCGATTGCGGTAACTCCGCCACCACATTAAGATTGTTGGCGGGAGCTTTGTCAGCCTGGAATCTCTCCAGCCAGTTAGATGGTTCGCCTGGCTTGCGCCGCCGCCCGATGTGGCGAATTGTCGAGCCATTACAGCGCATGGGGGTGGCGATCCAGGCGCAAGATGGGTGCGCCCCGCTGACGATCGAGGCAGGAAAGCGACCGCTCAGAGCGATCAACTACAGCCTGCCTGTGGCAAGCGCCCAGGTAAAATCCTGTTTGCTGCTGGCTGGATTGGCTGCAGATGGCGTTACTACTTTGCGAGAGCCAGCGCCGTCGCGCGACCATACCGAACGCATGCTGCGATTGATGGGGGTCGAGGTGCGCAGCGATGGACGAGGGGTAACGCGGATTTCACCTCCTGAGCGAGCTTTGCAAGCGCTGCGCATGAGCCTGGCGGGCGATATGTCCGCTGCGGCGTTTCTGATTGTGGCGGCGTTGATCACGCCGGGATCGCAACTATTGCTGCGCCAGGTGGGCTTGAACCCGGGCCGTACAGGACTGCTGGAGGTCTTGCAGCGCATGGGCGGGCAAATCGACATTACCCACACCAGCGACCAGTCTGGCGAGCCGGTTGGCGATATCCTGGTGCAGTCCAGCGATTTGCAAGGTGTTCAGGTCGCTGGCGAAGTGGTGGTGCGGATGATCGATGAATTTCCTATCTTTGCGGTTGCGGCTGCGTATGCGCAGGGCGAAACGCGGGTCTCCGACGCAGCGGAACTGAAATTGAAGGAGTCGGACCGCATTGTGCAATTGTGCACCGAACTGACTGGCCTGGGGGTCCCGATCCAGCCTACAGGGGATGGTTTTATCGTCCAGGGTGGGCGACCTGTGATCGGAGGACGAGGGCGCTCACATGGGGACCACCGCCTGGCGATGGCGCTGGTAGTGGCTGGCCTGGCGTCTCAAAAGCCAGTGGTTGTGGAAGACGCCCAGATCATTTCTGAATCTTTCCCCGGTTTTCACAAAGTGTTGAGCGCCTTGGGAGCCGAGATCAGCCTGGAGAGCGGAAAATGATCTACGCCCTGGGATTGATCGGGTATCCGCTCGAACACAGCTTCTCGCCGGTCTTGCACGCGGCGGCTTTGCAGGCGCTGGGGTTGGTGGGCGAGTACAGTCTCTACCCAACTCCGCCACTGCCAGAGGGAGAAAAACTGCTGCAAGGCTGGTTGTCTGGCGTGCGTGAGGGCGAATTGCACGGCTTGAATGTAACCATCCCGCACAAGCAGAATGTGCAGCCATACTTAGAGCAATGTTCGGAAACGGCGCAAGCGATTGGGGCGGTGAATACGATTACCAGTCACGGTGGAAGATTAACTGGCGAAAACACCGACGCGCCCGGTTTTTATCACGATCTTCAAGCCAGCTTGCTGGGCGTAGACCCGCCTGCCGGGCGAGCGCTGGTGTTGGGGGCAGGCGGATCGGCGCGGGCGGTGGTGTATGCCTTGCGCCAGGCAGGTTGGCGGGTGGTTGTGGCGGCGCGGCGCTTGAAGCAGGCTGAAGAATTGGTGAACCAGTTGCAACATACCACGCCGGGCAAGCCGATGAAAAGCCGCCTGCGGGCGATTGCCCTGGAAAAAGAGCGCTTGAAGGATATGCTGTTCGGACGGCGTGCCAAATCCAGCGCAGGCGGAGCGATTGATTTGATTGTCAATACCACGCCGGCCGGGATGTGGCCGGATGTGGAGGGCAATCCTTGGCCGAAAGGACTGGCGCTACCGGGAGGGGCAGCGATCTATGACCTGGTTTATAATCCTACCCAGACCAGCTTGATCCAGCGCGCCGGCGCGGCGGGGTTGCAAACAGCCAATGGGCTGGGAATGCTGGTTGAACAGGCTGCATTGGCTTTTGAACTATGGATCGGGTTGGAAGCGCCCAGAGCGGCGATGCGCCTGGCAATCGAACAGGCTTTAAACCAGGGGCCTGAAAAGAGCAACGAAGGTATTCAAGCCGGTGAGTAGACATGATTGAACCTGCGGAGCGAATGCAAGGGATGGCGGCGCACTTCTTTGCCAGGCTGAACCGGCAAATTGCAGCCATGACGGCAGATGGAATGGATGTCATTCGCCTGGATGAAGGCGCGCCCGACTTGCCGCCGCCGGCGCATATTATCGAGGCGCTGGCTCGGGCGGCTGCTAAACCAGATCGTCACAGCTACCAGCCGCACCGCGGCCCAGCCAGTTTGCGACAGGCCTGGGCGAAGATGTATGCGCGCTGTCACGGCGTGCAGATTGACCCGGAGCGGGAAGTGCTGCCGATCTTGGGCTCGAAAGAGGGCATTGTGCACCTGCCGCTGGCTTTTCTGAACCCAGGGCAGGTAGTTTTAGTCCCCGATCCAGGGTATGTGACCTACTGGCGTGGGGCGATGCTGGCTGGCGGGCGAGTAGAGACTTTCGCCCTGCGGCCTGAAAATGACTATATACCCGATTTCGAAGCCATTCCCAAAGAAGCTTTGAAAGATGCGCGCATCTTGTGGTTGAATTACCCGAATAACCCGACCGCGGCGGTAGCTTCAAAAGAATTTTTTATGCAAGCGGTGGATTTTGCGCGCCGCAACAATCTGCTGTTATGTCATGACGCCGCTTATACCCAGGTGACTTTCGATGGGCAGCGGGCGGCGAGCATCCTGGAAGCGCCAGGGGCGAAGGATACGGCGGTGGAATTCAATACGCTGTCTAAATCGCATAATATGGCCGGCTGGCGGGTGGGGGCGTTGGTTGGTAATCCAGAAGTGATCGAGCTCTTTCATCGTTTGAAAACCAACCTCGACAGTGGGCACTTCTTGCCAATTATGGAGGCGGCCGCGGTGGCCTTGACGGGCGACCAAACCTGGATCGAAGAACGCAATTTGATCTACCAGGAACGGCGCGATGTTCTACTAAGCGCCTTACGCAGCCTGGGGTGGGAAGTGAAAACGCCACACGCTTCGTTGTATGTGTGGAGTCCCGTACCGCCAGGTTGGGATTGCGAGGATTTTGCAGAGCAGGCGCTGCAGCAGGCCCAGGTCAGCCTGACTCCGGGGACGGTGTTTGGTACAGGCGGGGCTGGTTTTGTGCGGATTTCGATTACCACCCCGCGGCAGCGCATCGAACAGGCAGGTGAACGGTTGATCCAGTGGATGGGAGGCAGGCAATGAGTTTTACCAGCCGTTTACGTTTTCTCACGGCCGGCGAGTCGCACGGTCCAGGTCTGACAGCCATCCTGGATGGGATGGTAGCCGGGCTGGCGCTGGATGAAAGTGTGATCAACGCAGAACTGGCGCGCCGCCAGCGAGGTTTCGGAGCTGGGCCGCGCATGAAGATTGAGCGCGATCAGGCGCGCATCACCGGCGGTGTGATGGCAGGACTGACGACCGGCGCGCCGATTTCTTTTTGGATCGAAAATCGCGATCACGAGAAATGGAAAGGTAAAACGGTTGATCCATTCACCGCCCCACGACCAGGGCACGCCGACCTGACCGGGGCGATCAAATATGGCTACCGAGACCTGCGACCGGCGCTGGAACGCGCCTCGGCCCGCGAAACCGCCGCCCGGGTGGCGGTGGGCGCCGTGTGCAAACACTTCCTGGCGCAGTTGGGCGTGCAGACGGGCGGCTATGTGCAGGCGATTGGAGAAATCCAGGCTGACGTGAGCGCTATTGCGCTGGCAGAGCGCCAGGCCTTGGCTGAGAGGAATGACGTGCGCTGTCCTGACCCACAGGCGGCTGAGGCGATGATCGAGCGCATACGCCGAGTGATCCAGGAACGCGATACCCTGGGAGGGGTGATCGAAGTGTTTGCTATTGGACTGCCATCTGGGTTAGGGTCGCATGTGCAATGGGATCGCCGGCTGGAGGCGCGCCTGGGAGCGGCTTTGCTGAGCGTGCAAGCCATCAAAGGAGTCGAAATCGGCCCGGCTTTCGAGAATGCACGCCTGCCCGGGACGCAGGCGCACGACGCAATCCGATTGGAGGGCGATGAGTTGAAGCGCCCAACTGACCGGTCGGGCGGCCTGGAAGGTGGGATCACCACTGGTGGGGCGCTGCTGCTGCGAGCAGCCATGAAGCCGATCGCCACCACCCTGACGCCGCAGCAAACGGTTGACCTGGCGAGCGGCAAAGAGGCGCCCACGCGCTACGAGCGCTCGGATTTTTGCCCGGTACCACGCGCCGCGCCAATTCTGGAAGCCATGCTGGCTTTTATCCTGGCAGACGCGTTGTTGGAGAAGCTAGGCGGCGATTCGATGGAGGAAGTGTTGCCCCGCCTGGCCAGCTTGCGGCGCGCCCATCTGCAGGATTTACCGATGGACAACAGCGGGCAAATCTTTTGGCCGTGAAACCATTTGCCTCCTTTGGACGTCTATTTACCAGGAGGAACAATAAAATGAAGAAGATAAGCTATTCCCGATGGATCTCCGGCGTTGTAATGATCGCCCTGCTTGGTGTGCAACTGGCGGCTTGTTCGACGCCGCTGCCAATCCCCGGCGGTGGGGGGGCTGCCAAGATCGCTCAATCCGAATTGAAGCGCAATGCGTCTCCACAGGTGGAGGGGACGGATTTGCAAGCTTTGGCGCAGGGCAACAGCGCTTTTGCCTTCGACCTTTACCAAGCTGTAAAGGGTGAAGCAGGCAACCTGTTTTTCTCACCGCTCAGCCTTTCGCTGGCCCTGGCGATGACTTACGCCGGGGCGCGCGGCGATACGGCGACGCAAATGGCGCAAACCCTGCATTTTACTTTACCGCAAGAAAGGCTGCACCCGGCTTTCAACCGGCTGGATTTAGAACTCACGGCGCAGCAGCCGGCTGGCAAAGATAAAGCGCAGCCTTTCGAACTCAGTATTGCCAACAGCCTGTGGGGCGAGCAAAGCTACCAGTTCTTGCCCGAATTTCTGGATGTGATCTCGCTCAATTATGGGGCGGGAATGCGGCTGGTCGATTTTGTTGGGGCGGCTGAAGGCGCCCGGCAGGCGATTAACGATTGGGTCTCGCAGGAGACGCGCAAGAAGATCGAAAACCTGATCCCGCCTGGGGCGCTTTCACCAGCGACCCGGTTGGTATTAGCCAACGCCATTTACTTCAAAGCGGATTGGCTGCACCCGTTCTCGCACGACGCGACCCGAGACCAGCCGTTTAAGTTGCTGGATGGAGGGCAGGTATCTGTCCCGATGATGCAGTTGGATCGCCCGACGAGACTCAATTATATGGCGGGAGAGGGCTTTCAGGCCGTGGAATTGCCCTATCAGGGCGAAAGCGTTTCGATGTTAGTCTTGCTACCTGATGAGGGTAATTTCGCCGGATTTGAAGACAATTTAACCGCCGAACAGTTGAATGCTATCCGGGAGGCCATGCAGCAACAGTCCGTGATGGTTAGGCTGCCGAAATTCAGCTTCGAGAAAGAAATAGGATTGGCGGATACCATGGCGCAAATGGGGATGCCGGATGCCTTTTGCGGTGGGCAGACAGATTTCTCCGGCATCGATGGCAGCGGCGGTTTGTGCATCAGCCAAATTTTTCACAAAGCTTTTGTGGCCGTGGACGAAAAGGGCACCGAAGCGGCGGCTGCTTCAGCGGTGGTGATGATGGAGTCGGCGATCATCTCGAGTGTGGATTTCATCGTCGATCGACCGTTTCTATTTATCATCCTGGAGCACAGCACGGGCAGCGTGTTGTTTGTCGGTCGCGTGCACGACCCTTCACCATAAGAGGCGAATAGATGGATTGGGTGTTTCTATATGGCCCGCCAGGTTCAGGAAAATCTGCTTTAGCGCGCCAGCTTGCTCAAAGCCTGCAAAAGCCTTTGATTGACCTGGATGAACGCATCGCTCTGCAGGCGGGATGTTCGATTCCGGAAATTTTCGAGTCCGAGGGCGAAACAGGCTTTCGGGAGCGTGAACGAACTGCGCTGTATGAGGCTTTGAAGCAACCGGCTGGAGTGCTAGCGTTGGGCGGCGGAACGCTGCTAGACCCCGCTAACCGCCAGTTGGTGGAGAAGGCTGGCAGCGTACTTTGTTTGCAAGCGCCTTTCGAGACCCTGGCCAGGCGTTTGAAAAACGACGCCAACCAACGCCCTCTACTGGAGGGAGAACTGCTGGAGCGTTTACGGGGATTGATGCAAGAACGACAATCGCATTATGATTCGTTTCCAATTTCCCTGGAGGTGGGCGCTGCTTCGCTGGCAGAAGCAGCCTGGGAGGCGCAGATTCGGCTGGGAACTTTCCACGTTTCTGGAATGGGGGCCGGTTACGATGTGCGCGTGGTCGAAGGTGGGCTGGCGCGCCTGGGAGAGATGCTGGCGCCGCGCCGGTTGAACGCTCCGGTTGCGGTGGTGAGCGATGAAAACGTGGCGCGCCTGTACCTGGAAGCGGTGGTCGAGTCTTTGATGAAAGCGGGCTATGCCGCGACCGGTATTGAGATTGCAGCGGGAGAGCAGCACAAGAACTTAGCGACGGTGCAGCGGTTGTATGATGTATTTCTGGAAATGAAGTTAGAGCGCAGCAGCACGGTGATTGCTCTGGGCGGCGGAGTGGTGGGCGACCTGGCGGGCTTTGCGGCGGCGACTTACCTGCGTGGAGTAAAGTGGGTGGCGGTTCCAACCACCACCTTGGCGATGGTGGATGCCAGCCTGGGCGGAAAAACTGGAGTGGACCTGCCGCAAGGCAAAAACCTGGTGGGCGCTTTTCACCCACCGAGCCTGGTATTTGCCGACCCGCAAGTATTGGCCAGCCTGCCGGTCGAAGAAATGCGCAATGGCCTGGCGGAGGCCCTCAAGCATGGGCTGATCGCAGACCCGCAATTGTTTGAGATGTGCCAGCAGGATTGGGAAGATTTACAGGGCCGGTGGGGCGATTTGGTACGCCGGGCGATGGCAGTTAAGGTCGGCGTGATTACTGCTGACCCTTATGAAAAGGGCGAGCGAGCGCTTCTGAACCTGGGGCATACCCTGGGACACGCCGTGGAGCAGGCCAGCGATTATCGTGTCCGTCATGGTGAGGCGGTGGCGATTGGCATGCTGGCTGCGACGCGCCTGGCGGAGAAGCGCGAGATTGCGGAGGCTGGGTTGGCGCAGGCGGTTCGAAGCGCATTGCAGCGGATGGGACTGCCGACCCGCATCCCGGCAGGTCTGGCGCAAGAACGCCTGGTGGCTGCCATGCAGGTGGACAAAAAGGTAAGGGACGGCGTGACGCGCTTTGTTTTGCCGGTCAAGGTAGGGCAGGCGCGCTGGGGGGTGGCAGTAGATGATCTTAATGAAGTGATCGAACTGGCGATGGAGGACTAGCAATGCGATCGATTCTGGTTTTACACGGACCGAATTTGAACTTACTGGGCGAGCGTGAGCCTGAGACTTACGGGCGAATGACCCTGACGGAGATCGATGCAAAATTGATCGAGTTGGGAAAGCAGCTTGGATTTGAAGTCAGATGCCGGCAGTCCAACCATGAGGGGGAATTGATCGACGCATTGCAGGAGGCGCGCTCCTGGGCGGTTGGGGTGGTGTTTAACCCGGGAGGGTATTCGCATACTTCGGTAGCCTTGCGGGATGCTGTTGCAGCCATATCCATTCCAGTGATCGAAGTGCATCTATCCAATATTCACGCCCGCGAAAAGTTCCGGCGGCGTTCGATGATCGCGCCGGCCTGCGTGGGCAGCATTTGCGGCTTTGGATGGACTTCTTACGCTTTGGGGCTTTATGGGCTGGCGGAATTGATTCCGTAATTCGAGAAGTTCGTTCGACGGGCGCCTGGCAAGAATTTTCATGCCTGGCGCCCGTTTTTTGACTCAGTTTGGTTCGTCCAGTTCGCCTTCTTCGAAGATGTCGAAAAACAAGAGCATCGCAGCCGCGCCTTCGACCGAATCTTGCATCCCGACTACTTTCCCCAGGTATAGATCGCCTTCTTCGCTATAGCCGTAGATTTCGCCTTCTTCAGTGACATAGCCGATGTCTTCTTCATCGTCTTCTTCGTAAATGCCAATGATGTTGCCTTCGTCGGTGATATAACCCATCAGGTCTTCATCTTCATCGTAAACATCGCCTTCTTCATAATCGACATAGCCGATGTACTCATCCTGACCTGACTCGACATCGTAGACTTTGCCTTGCTCATCAATCCGGCCAATCAACTTATCCGGCAGAAGCGGTACATCACGATAAATTTTTATGTCCATGCTAATCTCCTGGGATTTAACTGGAAATTGGTATTTTGCCCATTGTAATCGAAATCTGCGAATTCCAGCAGATCAAATGCCTAGCCGGAATCGGCGTGACAGGATTATGGGCGTTGGAGCATATACAACCCGATATTATCGACCAGGATATCGCCTTCGAAGTTTTTCTCTGCCCACATGGTGATCCAGATGCCGGTAACTCCAGGCGGGAAGAACAATTCCTGGGTGTTGACAGTCAGCCAGGATGGGCGCGTCCAGACTATGGGAGTCCACTCGCCCACTTTGAGAACATAACGGGCTTTCGACCAATGTTGGTCCTGCCCTGAGATGCTACGCACCTGGAATTCGGCCTGGAAAGTATTGCCGATGGTGTCGAGCGAGGTAGGCACCTTGATATAGGCGATCACGGCGTCTGTCAAGCGAAGTTGCCAGGATTCGGCTGGTTCGTATTTCAGGCAAACCATTTGGTTCAAGGTTATCGCCTGACCTGCTTCTGGGCCCTGCAATTCGGTACTCAGGCGCAGAAAACCGTTGCCCTGGTTAGCCTGGATCGGGTCGGTTTCTAGCATGGAAGAAGCAGGGGCGCAGTTCGTATCGACCGCCCAATCCTGGAGGCTTTCTTCGAATGCGAAATCTTGAAGGCGCCAGAACGGCTCACGCGCCTGGCTTTTCGGTTCGACAACCACAAAGGGCGTGATGCGGTCGCCGATCCACAGGCCGCTGGTGAACAGGGCCAGGCCGAGAGCGAAAAGCAGCACGATCCAGGCGTTGGTTTGCTGGTGTTTATGGAGCGGGGGCTTGCGGATAAAGAGCAAAAAGATACAAACGGCCATGGTAGCCAGAGCGATGCCCAGCAAGCTCATGTAAAGCGGGGTGTAAAGAGTAGTTTGCATAGTTTCTTCTCCAAAAAGATTTAATATCGGGGGTCGGCGGTTCAGAGTTGACCGGTTTCGCCCCAGTTTTCAAGCATAATCTGGTAGTTTGGATCCTGGTAGCGTTCCAGGGAAAACGACTGTGCATAGGTTGGCAGCGGCGCGGCGCAGATGGTAGCGGCGAGTAAATCGCCAGCCGCCGCAGCAGCCATCAGACCGAAGCCAGACAATGCACCGATGAGATAAGCGCCCTCGATGGGGGTTGGGCCGATCAGCGGGCGGTTTTCGCGCGTGCGGGTGTAATAGCCGCCGTCGATGGTGGGGCGGGGGAATTTTCCCAGGTAGGCCTGCAGGCCGGGGATGATGGTCGACAGGCCGCGCAGGATGATTTCGGCGCTCTGCGGGTCGGGCGAGATGGGCCAGGACGGTTGCACTGCGGGGGTGTGATAATCCCACAGGAGCAGGATTGCCTGGCTATCTGGAGGCCCATCTGGGCGGGTGTGGGCCCCAGCGGGGAATTGCCTGAGCAGCCAGCGCGTTTCCTCATCTTCTTCGAGCAACTGCCGTTCGGCTGTGCTCCAGGACAAGGAGTGCGGGTTGTGATGGATGACCAGCGGCGCGGAGCGATCCAAAACGCCCAGGGTATCGAGAAAATTGACCTTGAGATGCAGTTCGTGAAATACGGGCAGGGGTAAGTTGATCAATTGGGATATTTGCTCGATCAAAGGGCCAGCCGCATTGACAAAACAGCGGGTGTGGATCGACTGGCCTCCAGCAAGCCGGACAGCCTGGAGACGTTGGCTTTGGACGTCGATTCCCGTTACCTTGTCATTGATGAAGCGCACGCCGTGGGCGCGGGCTTGATCAAACAAAACCATACCGAACTGTTGGGCGCTAAACCAGCCGGCGCGACGGACATGCAGGGCTGCGCAGACTTTATCGGAGAGGAATGGAAAGTGAGTGCTGATGAGAGAACGGTCTAGTAGAAAATCCGCGCCGTCTGGCTGGTTTTGAAAGCCCTCGGCAGGGGCAGGTTGGTAGGCGGCGCGATCTAGGCTGCCATCATGGATACGTAGAGGCATGGCGCCCAGGTTGGCGATGATTTGGGATTCGGTCAACAGGGAAGGGATCAACGAAGGATCGCTCAAGCAATATAGATATCCACGTCTGTTCAAATGGAAGACATTTCCACTAAGATCAGCCAATTTCTCCAGCCAATCGATGCTATGATTCATCAGTTGCAGCATGGCATCGTCGGGGCCAGGCCACCAGTTGCGGTAGCATTCACTGGATTTGTCGCTCGTCAGGCTGAGCGGCGTGGCCTGATCCACCAGGATGATACCCTTGAGGCCGTATTCCACGCTCAAGAAATAAGCCACGCTGACGCCGGCGATCCCAGCGCCACAGATGACGACCTCGGCAGTTTGCCGGTGCGAGGCGCTCATACCCTGGCGCTGACCTCCACGTATATGCGCTTATTGATCTTGCCCTTGCTTTTGTAATCGACCACCCGTATGGCGCCGACTTCGCTGGTGTTGTTGACATGCGTGCCGCCATCGGCCTGCAGGTCGAGACCGACGATTTCGACCACGCGCACTTCCGAGATGCCCGGCGGGAGCAGGTTGATTTTGGTGCGGATCAGATCGGGAATCTCAAAGGCGGTTTGGCGGGGCAAGATTTGCACGCGCACCGGGCGAGCAGCCGCGATCTCCTGGTTGGAGGCCTGTTCGATCTTTTCGACCAGGTCTTTGTGCATGGTTTCGAACTCGAAATCCATGCGCCCTGCCAGGGGGTCCATGTCGCCGCCGGTTACTGAAGCGCCATAATCGCGAAAGATCACCCCGCACAGGACGTGCATGGCAGTGTGCGTGCGCATGAGCTGGTAGCGACGCGGCCAGTCGATTTGGGCCTGGATGGCGGCGCCCACTGGCGGTAAAGGCGCAGCCGCGTCGATAAAATGGAGCACCTGGTCGCCAGCCTTCTTGCATTTGACGACCGGGAAAACGGCTGCGCCGCTTGCCAGGCTGCCATAATCACAAGGCTGCCCGCCGCCGCCGGGGTAAAAGGCGCTGCGGTCGAGTAGGACGGCGTGTTGTTCTTCATCCATAGCAGTGACGCTGGCGGTGAAGGATTGTAAATAACTGTCGGTTTGATAAAGTAGTTGTGTCATAAATGACCTTTTGATGTACAATGAAAAAATGAGCGAACATAAACCTGTTGTTGTCGTAGTTGGAGCGGGATTTGGCGGCTTGCGGGCAGTGCGAGCCTTAAGCAAGCTTCCTGTAGAGACTATTTTACTCGATCGGCGCAATTATCACCTGTTTCAACCATTATTGTACCAGTTAGCCACGGCTGGTTTATCGCCCGGCGAGATTGCTCATCCGGTGCGCGGCATCTTGCGCAAGAACAAGAACCTGACCTTTCGCCTGGCGGAAGTGCAACAGGTTGACCTGAAGGCCAAACAACTGTCAACCAGCACAGGCGTGATTGATTATAATTACCTGATCCTGGCGGTGGGCGGCGAGACCAACTTTTTTGGGCTGGATTCGATCGCTCGGAACGGCCTGGGATTGAAAGATCTGGATGACGCCCTGGCGATTCGCAACCAGCTGCTGAATTGCTTCGAACTGGCGATGCAAGAGCCAGATCCGGAAAAACGTAGAGCGTTGCTGACATTTGTGATTGTGGGCGGAGGTCCGACCGGGGTGGAGAGCGCCGGAGCGATTTCCGAATTGATCCGCCTGGTGCTGGTGAAAGATTATCTGAATCTAAATATCAAAGATGTGCGAGTAATTTTACTCGAAGCGACTGATAAACTGTTGACCGGTTTCCCGGCAGCTTTGCAAGAGGCGGCCGCTAAACGCCTGTGGCAAAAATATGTCGAGGTGCGCTTTGGGGCGACGGTCACGCATTTCGATGAACGTCAGGTGATTCTGAAGAGCGGCGAGGTAATCCCGGCGCATACCCTGATCTGGTCGGCGGGGGTGCGGGCGGCGGGTCTGATTGACAAACTAGAGGTGCAGCAAGCCCGCCAGGGGCGAGCGGTGGTAGCGCCAACGTTGCAATTGCCGGAATATCCTAATGTCTTCGTGATTGGCGACGCAGCCTATTTGGAGGCGGACGGCGAAGCGATGCCAATGATGGCGCCAGTCGCCATTCAGATGGCGGAAACGGCTGTGAAGAACATCCAGCGCGATCTGCAAGGACAGGCGCCAGAGGCGTTTGTTTACAAAGACCCCGGTTCGATGGCAACGATTGGGCGCAACGCGGCGGTGGCTCGGATTGGGAACTTGCAGTTCGAAGGCTTTTTAGCCTGGGCAGCCTGGTTGGTGGTGCACATCATCCAATTAATCGGTTTTCGCAACCGCTTATTCGTCCTGATTAACTGGATTTGGGATTATGTATTTTATGAAAGAGCTGTGCGTTTGATTACACCCTATGCAAATCGCAGCCGGTCACAGGAACCTTAGATGAAAGAAATCCAAAATTTTACCGTGCAGGTTATCGAAAATGTCGAGCAGGTGATCGTGGGGAAACGCCAAACAATCGAATTGCTGATGGTTGCCTTGTTGTGTGAAGGACATGTTTTGTTGGAGGATGTGCCCGGAACAGGTAAGACCATGCTGGCGCGTTCGCTGGCGATCAGCCTGGGAGGCGAATTCAAGCGTCTGCAATGTACGCCAGACCTGCTGCCGAACGATGTGACGGGCGTTTCGGTCTTCAACCAGCAGTCGGGGGAGTTCGAGTTTCGACCTGGGCCGGTCTTTGTCAATATTCTCCTGGCTGACGAGATCAACCGCGCCACGCCGCGTACACAATCGGCTTTGTTGGAGGCGATGCAGGAGCAGCAGGTGACGGTGGATGGGGTCACGCGAGCGTTGCCGCGTCCCTTTATGGTGCTGGCTACTCAAAACCCGATCGAATACGAGGGTACTTTTCCGCTGCCGGAGGCGCAATTAGACCGCTTCTTGCTGCGGCTGCCGGTAGGGTACCCAAGCCCGGCAGATGAACGGCGCATCCTGGTCAATTTGCAGCGCCAGCACCCGATCAATTTATTGAAGGCGGTCGATCTTGGGCCTCGAAACGGCGATGGACTGGTGGAACTGCTGCGGTTGCAGCAGATGATTTGGGAAGTGCACATTGATGAGTCGTTGCAGGATTATATGGTGCGATTGGTCAACGCCACCCGCCAGCATCCCGACCTGGCTTTGGGGGGCAGCCCTCGCGCCTGCCTGGCTTTGTTCAAATCATCGCAGGCATTGGCAGCCTTGCGTGGTCGCGACCATGTGATCCCAGACGATATTAAGCTCTTAGCGCCCTATGTGTTGATACACCGGCTGATTGTGCGTCCCGAGTCCGAATTGCGCGGCCGTACGGCGGAACGAATTTTACGAGAGTTGTTGGACAGCACCCTGATCGACCTGGAAAACCCGGAAAGAAAGTCCGGTGGGTGAGCTTTTTGTTGTCTTTTTATTTGGATTGTTTGTGGTAGCCATCCTGGTGGGTGAGGATTTCATTCTCACCCTGTTGTATCTATTGCTGGGGGCGTTCATTGTAGGAAAGTGGTGGGGAGGGCGAGCTTTGCGGGGGGTGCAGGTGGAGCGTGATTTTACTCGCCATGCTTTTCTGGGTGAAAGTATGCCGGTCTCGCTAAAGGTTCGAAACAAAAGCTGGTTGCCCCTGGCCTGGCTGCATGTGCGCGAAAGCCTGCCTGCGGAAGTGTATTCATCCGGTCCATTTCAACAGGTGACGACCCTGGGGCCGCAAGCAAGCATGGAATTATCATACCGCCTGGAATGCCGCAAGCGCGGTTTCTACCCTCTAGGCCCGCTTGACCTTAAATCGGGTGATGTATTTGGGATGTCTTCGGCCCCGCGTATGCGGCTGGAGCCGGATTATCTGGCGGTTTTCCCGAAAATTATCCCCTTGACAAGGGTCAAACTGCCATCGCAGGCGCCGTTGGGTTCGCTGCGTTCGCACCAGCCGCTGTTTGAAGATCCAAGCCGCACACGCGGCAAGCGCGAATACGTGGTGGGCGATTCCCTCCGGCGGGTGGATTGGAAGGCCTCGGCAACGGTAGGGCGTTTGCAGGTGAAGTTATTCGAACCCTCGATTGCTCTGGAGACAGCTATCTTTCTCAATCTGAATGCAGCAGAATATACGGTATTCACACGGTTCGATGTTCCCGAACTGGCAATTGTCGTGGCGGCCTCCTTGGCGAATTGGGTGATCAACGCCCGGCAGTCGGTTGGGTTGGCGAGCAATGGCGTTGATCCCTTGCAGGGTGGCGAGGCGATGGCGTTGATCCCAGCGCGGCGCGGGCGTGGTCATTTGATGCGCCTGATGGAGAGCCTGGCGCGAGTGCAGACAGCTGAGAGCTTCCCGTTTGTCGATTTATTACGCCAGCACAGCGCATTACTGTCATGGGGCACGACTCTGATTGCGATTACCAACCATATCGATGACGATTTATTCGACGCTTTGTTCCAGGCGCGCCGGGCCGGTTTGAGTGTCTTTTTGATCGTGTGTGGGCAAGTGAGCAATTTCGAACATTCACGCAAAAAGGCGGCTTATTTCGGTATCCCGGCGCTGCAAATCTTGAACGAAAAAGATCTGGATATTTGGAGACAGTAACAATGCGTCTGGCAGAAGATCGCAAGCAATTATTTGCGCTGGGAGCGAATTTCCTCCTGGTCAGCTTGATGTTGACTTGCCTGTCGGTTACTTTTGTGCAGCTTGGCGAGGCCATCTTTACGGGCTGGCAAGGCGAATACCTGATCGTATTGAGCTTCTTTGTTGCTTTGGAAGCCATGTACAGCGCCCGGCGAGTCTCGGAATGGAATTTTCCAGATACCGGATTGCTGGTTTATCGAGCGACCGAGTGGGTTTTAATCCTGGCCTTTTTGAAGATTTCTAGTTATTTTTCGACGGGTCTTTGGCAATTGACCCGCGATTTGCCGCTCTGGCAGGAGAACTTTGGGCGAAACTTTTTAAGCGGCGAGTTTATTTTTGGGGCGATCGTATTGCTAGCGGTTTGGATGTTTGCAGGACGATATTCGTTGGATTTATTGCCCCTGGAGGTGAATGAACGAGTGCTGCGCATCGAGTGGGAAAGCGGGGTCTTCGAGAATCGCCCGGCTGCCCGGCAACGCCTGGCGAACCAGACATTGTGGGTTGGGATTTTGATGATCTTTCTTGCGGCTGCCTTGCGTTACGAACGGGCGCCCTTGTGGTTCGAATTACCCACTTTGCGCTTTGGCGTCTATAACCTGATGGTGTATTTTTTCTTGGGATTGGTCTTTTTGAGCCTGACTCAGTATAGCTTGATGCGCGCCTTATGGCTGATGGACAAAATGCCGGTCAATACGCAGGTAGCCAACCGCTGGCTGGTTTACAGTGCGGTGTTGATCGGGGTGCTCGCACTGGTTTCTAGTGTTCTGCCAACCAGTTACTCATTGGGTTTTCTGGCAATGCTGAATTATTTGCTGTACATCATAACCGCCGTAACAGGATTCCTGGCCAGCGCCTTGATGTTCCCTATTTTTCTGCTGATCAATTTGATTATGAGTTTGTTTCCAGTACAGGATGCGGAAAGGCTGCCGGTTGAACCTCCCCAACCACCGCCCCTGCCACCGCCGGCAGCCGAGGAAGCGATAACCGTGCCGTGGGTGGAATTATTGCAATCGATCGCCTTCTGGGTTGTTTTCCTGGCGGTGATTGGTTTTGCGCTGTATTTTTATTTGCATGACAATGAATGGGCCTTGCGCGCCGTGCGCAGGGTGCGGTTGTTTGCGATCCTGGCGAATTTCTGGAACAGCCTACGGCAGCGCGCTGCCCAGGCCAACCGGGAACTGGCTGCGGCTGTGGAGGATAGCTGGCGGCGATTGCGCGCCCGGATTGCCAGATCGAGAGATCGCCAGAACTGGCAGTGGGTCAGCTTGCGAAAACTCTCTCCGCGCCAGCAAGTGATTTTCTATTACCTGGCGTTGTTGAGGCGCGGCGGCGAGCATGGCGTGGCGCGCCAACCATCGCAAACGCCCTATGAGTATGCTCGTACATTGGCGCAAGCGCTGCAGAATGCTTCTGACGGCGCGGCGGCGGCAAAGGCGCCAGAGTTTGAACAGGATATTTCAACACTGACCGATGAATTTTTGGAGGCGCGCTACAGCCAACACGAGATCCAGCAACAAGACGCTGTCATGGCGCGCAACTTGTGGCAGCGGATTGGCAAATTCTTGCGTCGTGTGTGGAGAAGGAGTGAAAGCCGATGAACGAACTGGTGTATTTTTACCCGCAAGGACACGCCGCCCATTATGCAGAGGGACATCCGGAGCGCCCCGAGCGGGTGGAGGCAATTTGCAAAGGATTGAGCGCTGCGGGGTGGTGGGACGAGTATGAGAAATTGGAAGCGCTGCCGCTTTCAATAAACGCTTTGGAAAAGCTGCATGCGCCGGCTTACCTGGATGTTTTGCAAACCGCCTGCCGTCGGGGGGCCTGGCTGGATGCGGATACCTACACCACTCCCGATTCCTGGCAACTGGCATTAAACGCGGCTGGCGGCGCAGCAGCGGCAGCCCTGGCGGTGTGGTCGGGCGCCAGCCAGCATGCCTTAGCGCTGACGCGCCCACCCGGACACCACGCCACTCGCCAGCGTGGGATGGGTTTTTGCTTGCTGAATAATGTCGCCATTGCTGCCCAGGCAATTTTGGATGCTGAAATTCCCGCCCGGCGGACGGCGATTATTGACCTGGATTTGCACCATGGCAACGGAACGCAAGATATCTTCTGGCAGCGCGAGGATGTGCTTTATATTTCGACGCACCAATCGCCATATTACCCGGGGACGGGAAATTTTGATGAGATTGGGGCTGGCGAAGGACAGGGCTATACGGCGAACTTCCCGCTGCCGCCTGGCACTGGCGATGTCGGCTTTATGACTTTTATGGAAGAACTGATTTTGCCATTGCTGGATCGCTGCCAGCCGCAAATCTTGCTGGTCAGCCTGGGTTTTGACCCGCACTGGCGCGACCCACTCGGTCACCTGGCTTTGTCGGCAGCCGGTTTGGGCGGCCTGGTTGCCAGTTTACGGAAGTGGGCGCAGGCGAATTGTGATGGGAAGATGGCGGTATTTTTGGAAGGCGGCTACGACCTGGAGGCTGCCGCAGCTTGTATGCAGGCCTGTGTGGCAGCTTTGATCGATGTTCCCTGGCAGGATACACTGGGGCCATCGCCGCGCCCGGAGGGAAATTCCTGGCGCAGCGTTTTGCGAGCGGCGCATGCGATTTGGGGATGAACGGTGCTGTTGAGATTGCAGGTCTGAATGTGCGGTAAGGGATGAGAAAACCATAATATCTCAAAAGATTTTCCCCGAGCAGGCGGTTTTAAGGTAAGATTGTAAGCATAAAAAATATTCTATCCCAAAAGCGGATGGAAGTCCCAAAAAAGGAGCCAGAAAAATAAAATGAGCGACCAGATGGCAGTATTCGTGGACTTTGAAAATGTCGCCCTTTGGGCAGAGCGAGAATTTTTCGATTTTGAAGTGACGCGCTTGATGGAGTATTTGCAAACCAGGGGGCCAGCAGTGGTGAAACGGGCGTACGCCGATTGGTCGCGTTTCGCGCGCTATCGCGACGAGATGATGAATAATTCGATGGATTTAATCCAAATCTATAGCGTGCGCTCGGGGAAAAACCGGGCGGATATTCGTATGGCCATCGACGCGTTCGAAGTGGCGATGACGCGCCCGCAAATTCGTACCTATGTGATTGTTTCGGGCGACAGTGATTTCAGCCCTTTGGTTGCCAAGCTGCGGGAATATGGGCGCTATATTATTGGAATTGGGCCGCGCAGCATTACGCACAACTTGCTGGTGCGTTCGTGTGACGAGTTTATTTATCTGGAGACTGCCCTGGGGGAACCGGCGGAGGTGGATGATCAATCCTGCATTGAGATAGAAGAGGCGCGTAGTTTGCTGGTGAAAGCCTTACAAGCGCACGGGCAGCGCGGCGAACTGCCGATCCTGGCGACGCGTTTGAAGCAAACCATGCTGCTGATGGACCCGGCTTTCAACGAGGCGAATTTTGGGTATTCCCAGTTTAAAACCTGGTTGGATGATAACCGCGATCTGGTGAAGCTGTATGTCAAAGATTTGCAGTTATTTGCCGCCTCGGCGGATTATTCCGCCTCGCCGGAGATGGAAATTTTGCCACAAGAACCCCAACGACGCCCCGAACCATCCCTGGCAATGCCGAAAACTTCGCTGATCGAACTATATCCAACGCCGCGCCTGACTCTGGACGCTCAATACAAGCAGCTTTTTGGGCGCTTGAAGATGTTCTCGGTTGACCTTGCAAACCGGCGCGATATTTTGCGAGATATCTACCGTGAAGTGCGCGAAAATCCCAGCGATTTTACATTAGAAACGTTGTTGGACGAATTATATGAGCGCTATGAAGCGCAAGGCTTGATCCGCAATCGCATCACCCTGCGAGAGATTTTTCAATTGGCTTTTCGACAGCAAGCCTTCAGTTTTGATGGTCAGCAAGCGGCTTTTCATGCTCCGATCCAACTGGCTGCAGGGATCGAGTCGGAAGCCGATTTTATCGACCGGGCGGAGGCAGATTTCTTACACGCAGTGATCCGAGCGGGGCTGGAGATTGATCAAAGCGAACTGGCTTATTTGCTTTACAATGATCGCGGTCAGGGAGACCATATCCAGCATTTGCTGGATGATATGGAACGGCGCGGATTGATCATGCAGCAGGGGCAGCGTTATGTGTTGGCAGGACGTGGGATGACGCCTTTCGAAAACGAACCGGCTTTGCGAGTGTTGTGCGACGACATTTCCAGCGTCCAGCTTCCCGATAACTTGGTGTATGACGCCGAATCTGCCCGGATGTTGGCGAAAAGGGCCATGCTGCAGCGCTCGCAGGATTTTGCTGCTTCAAGCAACACCTATTTGTTGGCCTGCCGGGTGCAGTGGGAAGCGGTCGAGAATGGCGAACCCGGGGCAACGATGGAGGATTTGACCTGGTATATGGCATCCTATGCATCGGCGATCGCCGGTAAGCTTTCGCAGGTCAATCGTGACTATGCCTCGGCGCGTCCGTACTACCTGGCATTCTTTGCCCTGGTGCAAGAAGACGATCCGCTGTGGAGCCGGATGCGTGGCTTGATCAACCCGATGTTGGCGTATTTTTGGTCAAATGCCGGGCGCGAACTGGATATCAACGTCAGCACCTGGAATTTGAGCATGGCTTCTCCGGCGCAAATTGCCGTCTACGCCGCCACCCATGCCAACCCGGACTTGCGCCGATTATGGGTGCATATTACGGCTGAACTGGCGACGGTCAACCCGGGTTTGCTGAGGCGCATTGCCAACCAACTGAATTTGAGCCGCGCTGAGCAGCCTGAGAATGGCCGGGTAGCTGATCAACTGGAAGAAATTCTTGAACAAACCCAATTGGCATAAAAGCATCCATAAAAACAAACTCGGAGAGATTTGATGGGAACGATTACACTGCGTTGGATCGAGAAATATTTGATGATGTTGAATGACTCAAACGGTCATTCGATCGTGGTGGGGCGCTCGCCGGATGAGCAGTTCGAATGGTTAGGCGTCAAGCCATCGGATTTGCTTTTGATGGCGGTGGCTTCTTGTTCAGCGTATGATGTGGTGCAGATCCTGACAAAGCAGCGCGAACCTTTTACGGACTTCAAGGTAATTGTGCAAAGCGAACAAATGCCTGAACCGCCTTACACATTCACCCGAATCCATTCGAAATATATTTTGTATGGGGCGATCAACCCGGAAAAATTGGAACGAGCCATTCAACTTTCGGAGGAGATATACTGCTCGGTGATCAATACGTTAAAGCCAGGTGTTCCAATAAGCAGCGAATACGAAATTATCGAACCGTAAGAACCTTTTTTATGTCCGAAGTAGTGTTTTCTGATCGTTTGGACCGGGCGTTTGGATTGGCCCGACAGCTGCACCAGGCGCAGAGTCGCAAAGGTACTGCGACTCCATACCTGGCGCATTTACTGTCGGTTTGCGCATTAGTGATCGAAGATGGCGGTGATGAAGATCAAGCCATTGCTGCGTTGCTGCATGATGCGGTGGAGGATCAGGGCGGGTTGGAAACCCTGACGATTATCCGTCAGGAATTTGGAGAACGAGCAGCGATCATCGTCGAACATTGCAGCGATTCCTTCGAGACGCCCAAGCGACCCTGGCGGCAACGCAAAGAGCAATACCTGGCGCATTTGAAGGATGCCCCGCCGGAGGCGCTGCGAGTTTCCCTGGCGGATAAGCTGCATAACGCCCGCGCAATCTTAAATGATTTGCGCATGCAAGGAAGCCCTTTGTGGGGGCGGTTTAACGGAAAACGAGAAGGCACTTTGTGGTATTATCGTTCTTTGGTAACGGTATTTCGCCAGGTGGGGCGTTCGCCTATGGTAGAGGAACTGGCGAGAGTGGTGGCTGAGATCGAGAAAGTGGAAAAGAAGAACGCTTAGAGAACGAAAAGGCGCAATAACCGACCAGGAGCCAAGACAGATGACCATGGATGGATATGGTGCACCAGCTTTAATTCCCCCGCTGGTCAAGCGCGCCTCCAACCTTGCAGAACAGATGGGGGTGCTGCCTTCTTGTAGCCCACAGGTTGGACGACTGTTGCAGTTGTTGACCAGCCAAATGCAAAGCGGGGTGATCGGCGAAGTGGGCACGGGTTGCGGAGTGGCTTCTGCATGGATTATCAGCGCCCTGGCAAGCGGTACTTCGTTCTTCAGCGTGGAGGGGGATGAATTACGAGCGGCAGCGGTACGGGCTTTGTTCGAGCCGTACCTGAATGTACGGATTATGCATGGCGATTGGCGAGAATTTATCAGCCACTGGCGATTTGGTTTGTTATATATCGGAGCGAACAGCGGCAGAGATGCAGAGCCCGACCTTCTGCTAAAGGCGCTACGGGTGGGTGGTATGATCGTTTTAGATGGGCTGACGCCGATGCATAAAACCCCACTCGAAATGCGCTATAAGGCGGATGCGCTGCGGGATTTCTGGTTGAACGACACCCGCTTAATCTCGACCGAAATTATGGTTTCGGTGGACGAGTCGGTAATCCTGGCGACATTACAGGGTTGAGGCCGGCTAACTATTCCTTGTTAAATTTTTCAAAATCAGTTGGCGTTCCCAGGTTCAGGCAGGTTGCCTGAGCATCGATGCGCTTAAGCAAGCCACACAAGACATCGCCGCTGCCGATCTCGAAGAAGGTGGTAACGCCACGCGCGATGATTTCCTGGATTGACTCAGTCCAGCGGACGCGGGAAGTGAGCTGGGCTTGCAAGTCGGCGCGCACTTCGGCAGCGGTGGTAAGCGGCAGGGCGCTGACATTGCCAACCAGGGGGATGTGAGGGTCGCGGATTGGCGCATCGGCGACGGCTTTGTTGAACTCAGCCTGCGCAGAAGCCATCAATGGCGAATGGGCGGCGATGCTGACCGCCAAGCGGCGCATACGGCGCACGCCCATTTGAGAAGCAGTTTCGATGGCTCGCTCCAGGGCTGGGGCGGCGCCAGAGATGACTACCTGGCCGGGGCAGTTGTCGTTGGCGACCTGGACGATTTCACCCGGTGTGCTGGCTTCGGCACAGATGCGTTCGAGGGTGGGGATATCAGCGCCGAGGGCTGCCGCCATGCCGCCCGGTGAAACGACCCCGGCCTGCTTCATCAGTTCGCCGCGCCGCCGGGCCAGCCGCAAAGCATGTTCAAAGGGTAAAGCGCCACTAGCCAGCAAAGCGCTCAATTGGCCCATCGAATGACCGGCTACAAAAACAGCCTGGATTTCGGGATGTAGTTTGTGCAGGACAGCCAGGGTGGCTGCCGAGTGGGTCAGCAGTGCCGGTTGGGTGTTGACTGTGTCGTTTAATTGATCTTCTGGACCTTCCCAAGCCAGGCGCGCCAGGTCGAAATCCAGGATCTGGTTGGCTTGTTCAAAGACTTGCCGTGCGAAAGGGTAGGCTTTCGCCAGCTCAAAGCCCATGCCAACGGCCTGGGAACCCTGTCCGGGAAAAATAAAAGCGGCGCTGGGAATATTCAATGTGACCTCGCTAAAACGCAAACGGGCCGTGGAGTACACGGCCCGGCGGCGTTATTTTTTCTTCTCTTCAACGCTGATCACTTCGCGTCCTTTGTAGTGGCCGCATTTTGGGCAAACAGTGTGCGGCAGGCGCATCTCGCCGCAGTTGCTGCATTGCACCAGGCTGGTGGCGGTCAAGCCGTCATGGGCGCGGCGGCGATCGCGGCGGCCTTTAGAGAGTTTGCGCTTTGGTTGTGGGGGCATGGTCTTACTCCTATCTATAATAATTCATGGCGGCTTGCGCCAGATTGATCAAAGCCAAAGTAATGCCTGCCTTGTCGGCAGGCTAAAGGATTATACGTAAGGGCAGGGGTTCTGTCAAGGTATGGACGAAGATTTCACTCCAGAGAGACGCGTTCCAGCACCCATGCGCCACGTTCTTGATAGAGAATATGAAACAGCCCGCTTTCCTGTAGCAACCTGGCAGAAAAGATTCCGCCGCGCCGGCCAATATACAGGAAACGAATATCGATCTCTTCCAGGTAAGCATGCAATTCGGACGGGTTGCTGGCGAGTTCGCTGGCCCGGCGGGATTGCTCGATGGCGCGTTGCGCAGCCTGGGGATTGCCGCCCATGCCAATCAGTACAGGAGGCGGCAGGGTGGCGCGCCTGGCTAATGGGGCGATCCAGTAGCCGCCATCGGTGCCGGCGTAAATTCCATATCCCCACAGGAAAGGATTGATGAGGATGGTCTCTCCGGCGGGAATGTTTTGGGCAATCCACTCGATGGCAGGCAGGTCGTCCTGGCGAGCGAGCATGGTGACGGGGTTGAGCAGGGTAACCAGGTGGCGAGCGCCAAGCAGGCCAGCCCACAAGGCTGCAAGCACCCAGGCGGAAAGGTAGAGAGAGCGAAGTAATTTACTTTGCTTGAGACGTTCCAGTCGCAGGCGCGCCAGCACCTGGCCAGGAAATGAAGCCAGGCATGCCAGGGCAAAGCCGCCCAGGGCGGAAAGCGGCATAAATAGACCGATGACCACGGAAGTGTTATTAATGAAATTGCCGCCGGGCAAGCCCAGGGCAGCCAGGTTGGCGATTAAAAACATCAACCCGACCCACAGGCTGGCGTTCAGGGCAAACTGCCAGCGCAAAACCATGCTGAAGAGCAATCCCAGTCCAGCCAGGCGCAATACCCACTCGCCCATGGCTGGGGTCAGGTAATTCCAGGAGAAATCGGCGAACATCGGAGGGCGGTTGGCGATCAGGTTGACGCTGCGGCTTGCAAAAGGCACGATCAAGTTTTGCAGGGCGGCAGGCCACCAGGGCAGGCTGAGCAGGATGGAGAGCACGCCGATTGCAACCAACCAGAGCAGGCCACGGCGCAGGTTGGCGAGACGGTCTTTCCGCAATGTGTTTTGAAGGTTGTAAACCAGGAGGTTGGCTCCCAGGAGCAACAGCAAGAAAGCCAGCACCCGGTAATGGACTAGAGCCAGGCCTGCCAGGCTGAAAGCGCCGAGAAAGAGCAGGCGCACGGGCAGAGATGGTTTTTGAGCAGCGTTCCTGGCGTATGCCAGCACAGCCAGCAGCAGAGCCAGGCAGACAGGCAGCAGCAATAAACCAGCTAACTGGGTGTAGCGCCCCCAACTGGCGTAATAAGCCGGCATGGGGCTGAAAAGACCGGCCAATAAAGCAGCGAACAGTCCTGCAAGGCGGTTGCCGAGTGAGAGGGTTGTGAACAGATAGACGGCGAAGACCATCAAGGCGTTCAAGACTTGCCCGAAGAGAAGCATGGCGCTGTGGAGCGGTAAACCGGAAAGCCAGGTGAAGACCGCCAGGGAGATGTGATAACCATGATGGTAGGATGCAGAGACGCTTTCCAATAGAGGCTGGTAGGTTTGCGGCAAGGCGCCTTGATCGAGAATCAGGCGTGTGACCAGGGCGTGGTGGACAGCGTCTACCCAGGCGGGGGCAGCCATGTCGCGCACCATCACCATGCGAACGGCGAAAGAGGCAAGAAAAACGGCCATGAGCGCCAGGCTGATCCAATCGAACGCGGGAAGGTGGAGAGCCCTGGCAGGTGGGGAGGCGGGCAGATTCTCGTTATTTTGTCTTAAGCGGCGCAGCCAGTTGAGCAGGCCGTGGATCGACCCCGAACGCCAGGCGAAGAGCGCCAGCAAGGCGATGGTCAACAGCCAAAGCGCGACTGGATTCCATCGCAGCCCGACAGCGCTGCTCCACAGCAACACAAGCGCCCAAAAAGCCAGGCTGAGGCCAGCAGAGAGGGCGATGCGTTCACCCCAATCGAAGCGCGGCATGGCGTGATCACGGTCAACCAAGAGAAGGAGCAAACGCCCTGGCAACCATAAAGTGAGCAGCAGCGGCAGGATCAGCCAGGCTGAATGCAGGCCAAGCCAGAAATCTTCCAGCAGAGCTTTTGCGCCATACTCGTAGGTCAGGCGAAAACTCAGGTCGCTGGCGGTGGGGCGCTGGTTCAGACGCAATGCGCCATCGGGATACAAGTCTTCGTTGCGCCCGAGAACCTGCAAAGCGCCGTCCGAGGTGGTCAGGCGCAGGCGATACTGCTGGGCAGCGGGGTGGTCAAGAGCGGGAAAATTCCAGGTGATAGGAAATTGAGCGACCAGGTCTTTGTGGGTCAGGCTGCGCGTCAGTATTGGCAGGGATGATTCGAGGCTGGCAAACAGCTCGAGAGTCAAGACTGCTTCAGGGACAAGGTCGCCGTGTGGTTGTAACCAGATTTGCAGGCTGTTCAGGCGCGCCCGGCGGGAGAGAAAGGTTTGCTCAACCGGCTGGGCAGGGGTGAGGGTGGCGACGGTTTCATCCCGCTGCTCCTGGGCGGCCTCATAGTCGATCATGGTGACGCCCTGGAATGGCGCAGTGAAGGAATTCAAAATGGCGCGGCTTGCCGGCGCTGTACAACCGCTGACCAACAGGCCTGAAAGCGCCAGAAGCGCCAACCAGAAGGTTCTATTCCTACGGCGCTTTGCCATTGCCCATGCTGTGACGCAGGTAGGCTTCGATCAGGCTGTCCAGGTTGCCGTTCAACACAGACAGGGCGTTGCCGACCTCGAAATCGTTGCGATGATCTTTCACCATCTGGTAGGGGTGCAGCACATAGGAGCGGATTTGCGAGCCCCATTCGGCCTTGGTATATTCACCGCGCAAGATTGCCAGTTGCTCTTCTTGCTCTTCTTGCTTGATTTCCAATAAGCGGGCGCGCAGCACGCGCATGGCGTTTTCGCGATTTTGCATCTGGGAGCGTTCGTTCTGGCAGGTGACCACGATGCCGGTGGGCAGGTGGGTGATGCGGACGGCGGTATCGTTCTTTTGCACGTTTTGACCACCCGCGCCAGCCGAACGATACGTATCGATGCGCAAATCGCTGGAGTTGATCTCAACTTCGGCAGCGTCTTCCACCTGGGGCAGCACTTCCACCAGCGCGAAGGATGTATGGCGGCGGTGGGCGGCGTCATAGGGCGACAGGCGCACCAGGCGATGGACGCCCTTCTCGGAGCGCAGATAGCCGTAAGCATAGGGACCATTGACGGCGATGGTGATGCTCTTGATGCCGGCTTCTTCGCCTTCGGTCAGGTCGAGGATTTCGGTTTCGAAGCCGCGCAATTCGCACCAGCGCAGGTACATGCGCTGCAGCATCTCGGCCCAGTCCTGCGAATCGGTGCCGCCGGCGCCAGCGTGGATCGCCAGCAGGGCGTCGCCGCGGTCATATGGGCCAGAGAGCATGGCGCTGAATTCACGGCGGCCAATTTCGGCTTCCAGGGCTTTGATCTCTGTTTCTAACTCAGCGTGCAGGCTCTCGTCTTCCATTTGCGCCAATTCCAGCCCGTCGTTGACGCGCTGGTTCAGGCTGCGCCAGCTTTCCACCTCGTCTCGCAGGGCGGAGAGTTTTTTCATTACCTGGCGGGCTTGATTGGGGTCGTCCCAAAAGTCTGGCGCTTCGGATTGTTTTTGTAGTTCGTTCAGTTGGATTTCCTGGCTGGCCAGGTCAAAGACGCTCCAGAAAGTGTTGGACTTGGTTCTGGCAGGTTTCTAAGCGATCGATCAGGTCTTGCATGAGGTGCTCCAAAATAGATAGTTGTTTTGGCTATTCGGCCAGGATGCCGTCGATGAAGGCGTCGGGGTCGAAGGGCTCCAGGTCGTCGGACTTTTCACCCAGGCCGGCGAAGAGGATCGGCAGTTCCAGTTCGCGTTGGATGGCGAAGGCCATGCCGCCGCGGGCGGAGGAGTCGAGCTTGGCGAGGATGACGCCGGTTACTTTGACGGCTTCTTTGAAGGCGCGAGCCTGCTGCAGGGCGTTTTGGCCGGTGGTGGCGTCCATCACCAGCCAAACGTGATGCGGCGCGCCGGGCATGGCTTTGCCCACGACGCGATGGACTTTCTTGAGTTCTTCCATCAGGTTGAAGCGAGTGTGCAGGCGTCCGGCGGTGTCGATGATCGCCAGGTCAGCATTGCGGGACTGGGCGGCTTTGACGGTGTCGTAAGCCACTGCGCCAGCGTCGCCGCCCATCTGCCCAGAAATGATCGGCAGGTTGAGGCGTTCCGCCCAGATTTCGAGCTGGTCGACGGCCGCAGCGCGGTAGGTGTCGGCGGCGCCGAGCAGCACGTGTTTGCCCTGTTCGGCGAAGCGCTTTCCGAGCTTGGCGATGCTGGTGGTTTTGCCCGAGCCATTCACGCCGACTATGAGGATGACGGTGGGCTGTTCGGGAAAGTCGATTTCAGCAGGGGTGGAGAGCTGGCGGCGCAGTTCTTCGCGCAAGGCGGTTTTGAGCTCGTGGGCTTTGATCAGGCCTTCGCTGTCGACGCGTTGTTCGAGGGCGTTGAGCACCACGTCGCAGGTGTCCATGCCCAGGTCAGCCTGGATCAGCAAGGCTTCGAGATCATCCCAGGTTTCGGGGGTGATATCGGTAGCGCCGAGCAGGGTGGCGATTTGCCCGAAGGCGGCTTTGCTGGTCTTCGAGAGACCGTCTTTCCATTTGCTGAAGATGTTTGCCATACTGGGTTTCCTGACGGGCGCTATTATAACAGATTAGTCATTGGATAGTATAATCAGGCGCATGGCTGAAAAAACTTTATCTCATATCGATGAGTCCGGCAGGGCGCACATGGTGGATGTCGGCGGCAAGCCGGATAGCGAGCGCACGGCGATTGCCAGGGGGGAGGTGCGCATGCAACCGCACACGCTGGCGTTGATCCGAGAGGGGGCGATGAAGAAGGGCGATGTGCTGACAACGGCGCAACTGGCGGGTATTATGGCGGCGAAACGTACGGCGGAGTTGATCCCGCTGTGCCATCCATTGGCGCTGACCCAGGTGGAGGTTGACCTGGAATTGGACGACAATTTACCTGGGGTGCTGATAACGGCGACAGCGCGCACGATCGGGAAGACGGGGGTGGAGATGGAAGCATTGACAGCGGTTTCGGTGGCAGCGCTGACGATTTACGATATGGCCAAGGCGGTCGAAAAGACGATGACGATTGACAATATCCGCCTGGTTGAGAAGCGCGGCGGGCGCAGCGGGTTGGTGGTGAATGCATGAGGAGGAAAAGCGTTTGTTGGTAAAAGTTTTGTTTTTTGCGACGTTGAAAGAATATGCCGGAGTGCGGCAGGCTGAGGTGGAACTGGCGCCAGGGGCAACGATTGGCGATCTGAAGGCGCAACTGCAGCAGCAGTATCCGGGTTTGGAGCAGGCCATGGGAGTGACCCTGGCAGCCATCAACCGCCAATTTGCCTCGGACGAGGAGGTTATTCCGCAGCAGGCGGAGGTAGCGTTGTTTCCACCGGTCAGCGGGGGCTGTGCGTTGCCCGAAATCTATGCCATTACCGAAGAAGAACTGGACCTGGATGCCTTGCTGGAGAAAATTACGCTGGCTGCCAGTGGGGCGGCGTGTATCTTCACAGGGATGGTGCGCGGGGTGACCGAACGCGATGACCCGCACGAGACGGTTTACCTGGAGTACGAGGCCTACCAACCGATGGCGGAAGCCAAGATGCGCCAGGTGGCGCAGGAGATCCGCGCCCGCTGGCCGGCTGTGCAAGGGATTGCCATTGTGCAGCGCATTGGGCGGTTGTACCCGCGCACGCCGACGGTCTTGATTGCCTGCACGGCGGCGCACCGCGATACCGGCGTTTTCGAGGCAGCGCGCTATGGCATCGACCGCTTGAAAGAAATTGTACCGGTGTGGAAAAAAGAAGTCGGTCCGCAAGGGCAGCAGTGGGTAGAGGGAGACTACCAGCCCGGTCATGACGATTGAAATTACTTGCAGCAACTGCCGCCGACGCTATTCTGAGCAGCAGGTTGCCCCACTCTGCCCGGTCTGTGGCGGAATTTATCACTTAAGCGGGTTGTTTTTCGATCCGGCGCAGGTGGATGAAAGCCAAGCGGGTGTGTGGCGCTATCGCCCGATGTTAGGGCTGCCAGAGAATGCGCCGATGATCAGCTTGGGGGAGGGCAATACCCCGTTGGTGTGGCGCGAAGTGTTCGGACACCGGTTAGCTTTTAAACTTGAGAACTTGAACCCGACCGGCTCATACCAGGATCGTGGCAGCGCGGTGTTGTTAAGCTTTCTGCGCAGCCAAGGCGTGCAAGCGGCGCTGGAAGACTCGTCAGGCAACGCCAGTGTTTCGTTCGCCGCTTATGCAGCCCAGTGCGGGATCCAGGCGCAGGTGTTCCTGCCCGATTCAATCGCCGCGCCTAAGCGTAAGCAGATCGAGGCATATGGGGCGCAGATCCAGTGGATATTGGGGCGACCGTCGCAGGTGCAAGAAGCTGCCTTACGAGCCGCGAAGGAATGGGTTGTGTATGCCAGCTATGCAGCGACGCCTTTTGTTTTACCAGCCTATGCGACGATTGCTTATGAACTCGTTCAGCAGCTGGGTAGGGCGCCTGGGGCGGTAATTGCCCCGGTGGGCCACGGCAACCTGCTTTTGGGGCTGGGAATGGGCTTTCAAGCCTTACTGTCAGTGGGCATGATCGAACAAGCGCCGCGACTGGTGGGGGTGCAGGCGCTGGCTTGCGCGCCGTTGTGGGCGGTCTACCAATATGGGATGCAGGGCATGGGCTGGGTGACAGAAGGGGAGACACTGGCAGTGGAAGTGCGGGTGCGCTTCCCAAGGCGCGGCGATGCGCTGCTGCAGATGCTGGCCCAGAGCGGGGGCGAGTTGGCGGTGATTGAGGAAGACGAGATCATGGCGGCTCGCGACTCATTCGAGCAGTTGGGGTTATTTATTGAGCCGAGCTCGGCAATTGTCTGGCGCGCCCTGCAAGATGCGGTTGGGCGCTTGCCGGAACCGATTGCGGTGGTATTGACGGGTGCAGGTTTCAAGACGCCACCCCGGTAGAAAATTTCCATTGCGCGCAGGGGCGCGATTTACAGGAGCCAAGATGCACGAACGGATCGTTGTTACCGGCATGGGAGCTGTGTCTCCCTTAGGCCTGACCGTGGAGGAGAGTTGGAAGAATGCGGTCAATGGCGTCTCAGGCGTTGGCCCAATCACTCAATTTGACGCCAGCAATTACCTGGTGCAGATCGCTTGCGAAGTGAAGGGTTTTGACCCAGAGCAATTTATGCCCGCCAAGGAAGCACGCCGGCGTGATCGCTTCGAACAACTGGCGGCGGTGGCGGCGCAGCAGGCAATTGCCCAGGCAGGCCTGGAAATTACCGAAACGAATTCCGGGCGCATGGGGGTGCTGATCTCTTCGGCGATTGGCGGCTTAACTTCGCTGGAAGAGGCCATCCTGATCGTGCACCAGCAAAGCCCGCGCCGGGTGAGCCCGTTTGTGATCCCGATGTTGATGTCAAACGGCGCCAGCGGGATGACTGCCATCGATTACGGCATTCACGGACCGTGCTTTTCGGTCGCTTCGGCTTGCGCCTCGGGGGTGGATGGGATTGGGATGGCATGGTTGATGCTGCGAGCAGGGGTAGTCGATGTGGTGATTGCCGGCGCTTCTGAAGCAACCGTGTCGCCGATTGGGGTGGCTTGTTTTGACCGCCTGGGAGCAATGTCACGGCGAGGGTTGGCAGATGGCAATACACCGCAGCCTTTTGACCGCGATCGAGACGGGTTGGTGATGGGCGAGGGGGCGGCAGTGTTGGTGTTGGAACGCGAAAGTTACGCTCGCCAGCGCCGGGCGGTGATCCTGGCTGAACTGGCAGGTTATGCCGCTACGGCAGATGCCTTTCATATTACAGCACCTTCAGAGAGCGGCGCCGGTGGGGCGCAGGCGATACGCCTGGCGATGGCGGC
>JAGUYW010000052.1 GCA_020061105.1 Anaerolineales bacterium
AAATGGAAAGGAAGCTGATAGAATATATTTCAATTAGACGCTGAACCACTGATTTCTCTCTTTCACTTGCGCTATGTCTGAAAGCACACCCAATTTCCTCCTCAAACAGTGGAAATTCTACCAGGAGCAGCTCACCCCACTTTTGGTGCTGATTTTTGCAATACTGGTGCTGATTTGTTACCTGTTTTACCCGGTATTGTTTGCCATTTCACTGCGCACTCCCTTCGTAGGCGGTTTTTTCGAGCATACCCTGATGCTCAACACCGTGCGCCCTACGCGCTCTGGCGATTGGGAACTGGCGAAATATGAGCTCGATTTTGGTTACCAGTTGCAGCAGATCGATGGCCAGACTGTTACCGACAACCAACAATATCGCAGCTTATTAGCTGACTACCAGGTGGGGGATGAAGTGGTTGTCACACTGCTGACTCCGGACAACCAGTTGCAGAATTATCCGGTGCAGTTGCAGCAACTGCCTTTTGCAGACCAGGTTAGTTTTTTCTTTATTCCATACCTGGTGGGGTTGGTATACCTGGTGAGTGGCATGTTTGTGTATGGCATGCGCCGCTACGAACCGGCTGGTCGCTCTTTTGCCTTGTTTGCATCGGCAGTGGCGCTCATTTTGGGCGGTTTGTACGATATTTATACCACCCATACCCTGGTGCATTTATGGACGGCTGGGCTGGCTATCGCCGGGGGAGCGTTATTAAACCTGGCCCTGGTGTTTCCTGAAGTCACTCGTCCGGTAGCGCGCCATCCGTATTTGAGCTGGCTGGGTTACCTGCTGGCGATTCCGATCTTGATTTACGCTGTTTCAACGATCAAGAATTTTTCTCAACCCACGGCCTATGTGATCGGCTGGCGAATTGAATTTATTTTCTTAGGCCTGGCGGCGATTGCTTTTGTAGTATCGGTGGGCATCAGCCAGTTTCGATCAGCTTCTCCGGTTGTTCGCGAACAGTCCCGGTTGATCTTCTGGGGGGCCTTGCTGGCTTTTTCGCTCTTGATCGTCTGGTTCTTCATTACGATCCTGAATCCATCCTTTGGCTTTGCGCCGGTATTGATGCTGCCGCTGGGTGTTTTCCCGGTTGTAACGGGTTATGCCATCATACGTTACCGGCTGCTCAATACCGATTATGTCCTCAGCCGCACAGTGCTCTATGCTTTCCTGACTGCTATGGCAGTGTCCGGTTATGCGCTCTTGGTGGCAGGCCTCACCCAGATCTTCGGAGGCCTGTTTTCTCCCAGCAATCCACTGGTAGTGGGCTTGACGGTTTTTGTATTAGCGTTAGGCCTCAACCCGCTGCGCGTCTATCTTCAAAACCGCATCGACCAGGTATTTTTCCGGGGTCAGGCGGTTTATCGCCAGCGCCAGCAGGCCTTTGGACGGGCTTTGACCCAGGCCATGGATATGAACCAAATCGTCGCCACGCTGGGTCAGTATGTTGATCAAGCCTTACTGCCTTCCAGGCTGCATATCTTTGTCTATGATCCAGCCAGCGCGCTTTTCAAGGCTGCCGCTGGATCAGATGGACGCCCCACCAGCGATATCCGTTTTCCAAGCAGCAGCGCTTTGGTGCAAACGCTCTCTCGCCAGCGCGAGTCGATCTTCCTGAGCAATATCGGCGATTTGCCGGCGGCGTTGTTGCCAGAACAGGCGCGCCTGGCTTTGTTAGATGCCCAGCTTTTTGTGCCTTTGCCAGGCAGAAGCCAATTGATCGGCTGGCTGGCATTGGGAGCGCGCCGCTCGGGCGAGCCGTATAACAGTCGTGACCTGGTATTCCTGGAAACCTTGAGCGATCAGGCTGCCCTGGCGGTGGAGCGCGCCCAGGTAGTGATGGACCTCGAACGCCGTATTCGCGAGACTACCATCCTGGCGCGTGTCTCGCAGGGCGTGAGCTTCACAACCACTTTCGATGATATTTTGGAATTGATCTCAGCCCAAACCGCGCAGCTTTTACCAGCGCGCGATATGCGCGTCACGCTCTATAACCCAGAAGTACAGATTCTTTCGCATGCATTTTATTTGCAGGATGATGATCGCCTGGCAGAGATGGAGAACAAACCTCTGCCGTCCGGGCAAGGCCTGGAATGGGAAGTGCTCAACAGCCAACGTTCGATAATCAGCGATGATTATGAGCGTGAATGCCGCAGCCGCGGCCTGCTGCCATCTATGGAAGGCGTCTATGCCTGGATGGGGGTGCCGCTGAATGCCGGCGCAGATACGATTGGCGTCATCAGCGTCGCCAGCCGCGATCCAGGGATCATCTACACCACCGACCAGCGTGATTTGCTGCAGTCGATTGCTGACCAGACCTCCGGCGCCATCATTAAAGCGCGCCTGTTGGAAGAATCGGAGAATCGCGCCCGGCAGTTGGCCCTACTCAACGAAATTGGCATCGGCCTGACTTCCACCCTGGATCTGCGCCCATTGTTGAATAATATTCTCGAAGCCGCTACCCAAATCTTGAACTGTGAAGCTGGCAGCCTGTTCATGGTCGATCAGCAAACCGGCGAGTTGGTCTTTGAAGTAGTCATCAGCCCGGTCGCCTCCGACTTGTTGGGGCGTCGCCTGCCGGCAGGCACGGGGCTGGTTGGCCAATGCGTGGATACGGGCAAACCGCTCCTGGTAAATGACGCCAAACGCCGCAAAGAATGGTTCGAGAAAACAGATCAAGATACCGGCTTTGATACCCAGGATTTGTTGGTTGCGCCGATGCGGGTTCAAGATCGCATTGTGGGCGCCATTGAGGTGATCAATAAGCGCAGCGGCGCGCCTTTTACCCTGGCTGACCAGGATTTGCTGGCGGCCTTTACCAGCCAGGCGACCATCGCCATTGAAAATGCCCGCCTGTATACCATGACCGATGAAGCCCTGGAAGCACGCGTCAACGAACTCTCCGTCATGCAGCGCATTGACCGTGAATTAAACGCCAGCCTGGATATTGAACGCGCCATGCGCATCACTTTGGATTGGGCGATGCGCCAGGCCAGGGTCGAAGCCGGCCTGGTCGGCGCAGTCGAAGAGGCCGGTCTGCGAGTGATGATATCTCAGGGTTATTCCAATTTACCCACTGCCGGCGAAGGATCGGGAAACGGCAACCCGCCAATGATCCGGCTCGATACGCCCGAGATTGCCCAGGCTTTGGAAAGCGGGGCGGCGCGCTGTTTGATGGCCTCCGAGAAGACGGATGCCGGCAATTTCGGCTTGCTGCCCGGCGCTCAAACACAGATCATCGTTCCCATCCGCCGTGAAACCGAATCAATTGGCTTGCTGCTGCTTGAAAGCCAACGCAGCGAGGCCTGCCCTGAAGAATTGATCAGCTTCTTATCCCGATTGAGCGACCACGCCGCCATTGCGATTGCCAACGCCCAACTGTACGAGGAAGTGAAGGAAGCCAACCTGGCGAAGAGTCGCTTTGTCTCGTTCGTGGCTCACGAATTGAAAAACCCGATGTCTTCCATCAAAGGCTATACCGAACTGGTTGCTGGCGGCATGGCAGGGCCGATTAATGAAATGCAGTCCAGTTTCCTGGCGACGGTGCGTTCCAATGTGGATCGCATGAATACAATTGTGTCGGACCTCAACGACCTCACCAAGATCCAGGTTGGTAATATGCGCCTGGACTTTCACACGGTGAGTGTTCCGGAAGCGTTGGAAGATGTGATCCGTTCGCTCAATCGCCAGATTGAAGAGAAGCAACAACACCATACCCTCGAACTGGCGCCAGACCTACCGCCTGTCTGGGCGGATCCCTCTCGCTTAAACCAGGTGCTGGTCAACCTGGTCAGCAATGCGATCAAATATACGCCCGAGGCGGGCGCCTTCGCGGTCGGCGCGGAACACTACCAGCCCGAAGATGCGGGGGAACAGGCAGGCGCTGAGTTTGTGCATGTCTGGGTCAAGGATAGCGGGATTGGGATTTCCGAGGAAGACCAGAAACGCATCTTCCAGCAATACTTCCGCACCGAATCGGCCAAAGAAATGGCCTCAGGCACCGGCCTGGGGTTGAACATCACCAAGAGCCTGGTGGAAATGCAAGGTGGACGAATTTGGTTCGAGAGCCAGTTTGGCGCAGGCGCCACATTCCACTTTACCATTCCAATGGCTGAAGCTCGCTAAGCCTGGTCGTTGAGGATGCCGATGACACTTTCCGTAGCAGTTGGGAAATCGATTGCCGTAGACGCCCACCAGGCCGGTGTAGAATCCGTCCAGCAGGCCATGG
>JAGUYW010000025.1 GCA_020061105.1 Anaerolineales bacterium
CCGGATAGCCATAGAAACCCTATCCAAATTTGGCGCTTATCGGGTGGCCGCCGAAATGCCTTTTTCGGACGAGATGGATCTTGAATGAATGATCAACGAAAGATTATCAAATTTTGGTTGTGGTGATTCAACATATGACAGTGACTAGCGCCAATCTCACATCTGAATTTACCATCCCGGCTCGTTTCAAGACCGACCGGCGCAGCCCGCTGCGTTGGATTGTCTCCTATGCCCTGCATTATTGGTACCTGGGGGTGTTGCTGGTGGCAGGCGCCGTCGGCAACGCTGCCCTGGCAGCCGTGATCCCGGTGATGCTGGGTCGGGCTTTCAACGCCGTGTTGGCTTCGCCGCCTCAGGTAGAAGCGCTGCCCGGGATTGTCTGGCTGATTGTTGCCAGCCAGATCATCCGCGCCTTGTTGCAGTTTGGACGCAACTTTGGGGCTGAGTTAATCGGGCAAAAGATCGAACGCGATATCCGTCATGAATTATATGTCAGCCTGTTGGGCAAAAGCATGACTTTCCACAGCTTGCAGCCGGTTGGCGATACCATGGCGCGAGCCACCAACGATGTCCGGGAGATTAATTTTATGTTCAGCCCGGGTTTGAACCTGGTGATCGGTTCGGGTATCTTTATTCTGATGCCGATTGTGGTAGCCCCCAGCTACCATCCGGCTTTGTTGCTCACCCCCGTGCTTTTTGTGATCGGCTATTTCCTGGCTTTGTGGCAGTACCTGGGAGAATTGCATCCCATCACCACCGGCGTTCGCCACGCCTTTGGACAGTTAAATTCGCGCCTGGCAGAAGCCCTGGATGGCATCGAGACGGTCAAAGGCATGGCCCAGGAACGCAGCGAAGTGGATCGCTTCGAAGACAATGCCCGCCGTTATCGCCAGGCTTCGGTGGCTCAGGGCGATATCGAAGCGCGTTTCATTCCGCTTTTGCTGCTCGGCCTGGCTGAGGCTGGCGCTTTGACCCATTCGTTAATCCTCTTTAATCAGGGGCTGTTGGATATCGGGCAGGTGGTGGCTTATTTCGGACTGATCCAGCTTTTTGGCTTCCCAACCTTTGTTTCACTGTTTGCTTATTCGCAAATCTCATTGGGCTTTGTCAGCGCCCGGCGCATTTTGGAATTGATCAACCGCCAGACCGATTTGGATCAAAATTCAACCGGCTTTGCGGGCAAGATGCGCGGCGAGATCGAATTTCGCAATGTATGTTTTGCTTACCAGCAAGACCAACCGTCTTTGGAAGACATCTCGTTCAAGGTGCATCCGGGTCAAACGGTCGCCATTGTCGGCCAAACCGGATCGGGCAAGACCTCCCTGGTCAAACTGGTCAACCGCACCTACGACGCTAACGCGGGACAAGTCCTGGTGGATGGGGTGGATGTGCGCGAGTGGAATCTAGAGACCTTACGCCAACAGATTTCGATCATCGAGCAAGATATCTTTTTGTTCTCGCGCAGCATGGCGGATAATATAAAATTCGGCGACCCGCAAGCCTCCGAGGATGCCGTGCGCCAGGCTGCCAGGGCTGCCCAGGCAGATGAATTTATCTTGAACTTCGAAGATGGTTACAAGACAGTAGTGGGAGAACGCGGCGTTACGCTCTCCGGAGGCCAGCGCCAACGCACTGCTCTGGCCCGGGCGTTTCTGACCGACCCGCGCATTCTGATTCTGGATGACTCGACCAGCGCCATCGACAGCGCCACAGAAGATAAAATCCAGCGCGCCATTTTCACTGCCGCCCGTGGGCGCACGACATTGATCATTACCCACCGTCTTTCGCAAATCCGCTGGGCTGATTTGATCCTGGTCTTGCGACAGGGTCAATTGGCGGCGGTGGGCACGCACGACCAATTGATGGAAACCTCGGAAGCTTACCGGCGCATTTTCAGCGAATGACGCGCCATTTCTGATGATTGACTAGAGGCTTGTTATGGGTTTTTTCTCTGGCTTAGATTCTGAAGGCTACGATCGCCAATACACCGATCGTGAATTAGTCAGGCGCATGGCGACTTATTTTGCCCCCTACCGGAAGCAACTAATAATCGTTGTGACCTTGTTGCTGGTCTTAGCCGGCGCAGGCGCCGCCACGCCGGTGATCGTCGGGCGAGGCGTCGATGCTTTGGGTGATCTATCCAACCCGGCTGCGTTATGGCTGATCTGTGTGGTCGTATTTGTGGTTGGAGTTTTGGTTTGGGCGGCGAACTGGGAACGCCGCAGGTTGGTGGTGCGCATCATCGGCGATATCATTTTAGCATTGCGTACCCAGTCATTTGGCGCCGCCGCAGGTCACGATCTCTCGTTCTATGATGAATACGCCTCTGGCAAGATCGTCTCGCGCATCACGTCGGATACCCAGGATTTTGGCCAAACCGTCGTTCTGATTACCGACTTGTTTTCGCAGTTTATCCAGGCTTTACTCCTGGGTGCGATTTTGATATCGATCGAATGGCGGCTATCGCTCCTGCTGTTTGCCTTTATGCCGCTCTTGTTTGGGGTTTCGGTGGGATTTCGCCGGCTGGCGCGCCTGGTGACGCGTACGGGGATGCGCGCCATGGCAAATGTCAACTCCACCATCAAAGAGACGGTCAGCGGGATTGCGGTTGCCAAAAATTTTCGCCAGGAAACCAGCGTCTTTGGTGACTTCGACCAGGCCAACCAACTCTCCTACCGGGTGAATGTGCGCCGCGGGTTGGTGCTCTCGATGGTTTTTCCATTGCTGAATGCATTAGGGGGCGCAGGAACCGCAGTTTTGGTGTATGCCGGCGGTTTGAGCGTCGTGCAGGGCATTGTCACGGCAGGCGCATGGTTTCTCTTCCTGCAAAGTCTGGATCGCTTCTTCTTCCCGGTTTTGAACCTGTCAGCTTTTTGGACGCAAGTGCAGCAAGGCCTCTCGGCTGCCGAGCGCGTCTTCGCCCTGATCGATGCGGAGCCACAGGTCGTCCAGATTGCCCAGAATGTACCGCCACCTTTGCGCGGCGAAATCCACTTCGAAGATGTCTGGTTCCGCTACTCTGACAAGGAAGCAGTCTTGTGTGATTTCAATTTGCATGTCCAGCCCGGTGAGACGGTCGCTTTGGTTGGGCATACCGGGGCGGGGAAATCTTCGTTGGCGCGCCTGATCGCCCGTTTCTACGAATTCCAGAAAGGGCGCATCTTAATTGATGGGCGTGATATCCGCACCTTTGACCTGCCGCGCTATCGCAGCCAGCTGGGCATTGTTTCGCAATCCCCTTTCCTCTTTTCTGGCACTGTGGCAGAAAACATTTGTTACGCCTGTTCTCGTGCCGCTTCTCATGATGAATTACTGGCGTTGGGGCGCCAGATTGGCGACGGCGATTGGTTGGAGACTCTCCCGCAAGGCCTGGATACCCAGGTGGGCGAGCGCGGCGGGCGACTTTCGATGGGACAGCGTCAGTTGGTGGCCTTGATGCGCGTTTTGGTGCAAAACCCGGCTATCTTCATTCTCGATGAGGCCACAGCCAGCGTCGACCCTTTCACCGAGTGGCAGATTCAGCAAGCCCTCAACCTGATCTTGAAAAACAGCACCAGTATCTTGATTGCCCATCGCCTGTCGACGGTCAAAGCCGCCGATCGCATTATTGTGCTGGAATATGGCAAGATCATCGAAGAAGGCAACCACGCGGGTCTTTTGGCGCAGGGCGGCCATTACGCCACCCTGTATAATACCTATTTTCGTCACCAGAGCCTGGCGTATGTCGAGCAATCGCGCGCCATGGCGCAGATTTCAGAAGGCTAAGCATGGATTTTTCGTCTATTGAAAAACTGCTGCGACCTAATGCGCCCGATTTTTCCGATCTACCCTGGCATTTACCGCTTTCGGATTGGCAAGGCAACTGTTCTCGCCTGGAAGACGCCCCGCGCGGCCTCTCCAGGCATTTAGTGCTGTTTGCCAATTACGGTGGTGATTTGTATTGTTTTAAAGAAATGCCGGGCAATTTAGCCTGGACTGAATACAGGTTGTTGGAGCAGTTGGAAGAACTGCAATTGCCAGCAGTTGCGCCGCAGGGCTGTGCCCGTCTGCAGAGCACCAGCGTGTTGATCACTCGCTATCTTGATCAATCACTGCCCTACCGGACTTTGTTCCAGCAGGCTGGCCTGCAACTGTACCGCCAGCATTTGCTGGATGCGATTGCCGGTCTCTTGGTGCAGCTTCATCTGGCGGGTGTTTATTGGGGCGACTGCTCTTTATCCAACACCTTGTTTCGGCGCGATGCTGGGGCGCTGCGGGCTTACCTGGTGGACGCCGAGACTTGTGAACATCATCCGAAAGATTTCACACCCTTGCTGCGTTACCAGGATTTGGAGATCATGCAAGAAAACATCGACGGCGAATTGCTCGATTTGCAGAGCGCCGGCGAACTGGCTGCCGACGATCCTGGCGTGCCGGTAGCCCAGACAGGCGCTTACATTCGCCAGCGTTACCAGCGCCTGTGGGAAGAGATCACACGCGAAGATATTATCAACCCGAACGAGCGTTACCGCATCCACGAGCGCATCCGCTCTCTGAACGGGCTGGGTTTCTCGGTTGGCGGTATCGAACTGGCTCCCACTGCCAGCGGCGACCAATTGCGACTGCGCTTTGCGATTACGGATCGCAATTTTCACCGCCACCAGCTCTATAACCTGACCGGCTTGGATGTGGAAGAGATGCAGGCCCGTAAAATGGTCAATGAAATCCAGGAATTACGCGCCACGCTTTCGCGCTCGAGTAATCGCAGCACCCCGCTCAGCGTGGCAGCCTATTACTGGCAGCAAGAAATTTACTCGCCAACGGTTGAACGCCTGCAAACCCTGGTTAAAGGAAGCGCCACCCTGGCCGAGCTGTATTGCCAAGTGTTGGAGCATAAGTGGTATCTATCCGAGCGCGCCAGGCATGATGTAGGCCACCAATTTTCCGTGGATGATTATATGGAGAATTACGGGCTAACAGAATAGTCAACTTTTCGCTTCAGCGGTTAACAAATGGAAA
>JAGUYW010000094.1 GCA_020061105.1 Anaerolineales bacterium
CATCCCCATGCTTTGCAACTGCCCTGCCACCCACTCGGCCGCTCGCTGCATCTCTGCTTGCGCCTCAGGATCCGTCGAAATGGAGGCGATGCTGACAAATTCTTTCAGTTCATCCAAATAGCGAGCGTGGTTTTTCTGAATGATTTCCACAGCCGCAGATTTTAATTCGGTCGTCATCTTCTTTTCTCCTGGTAAAAACTCGCTGTCATTCGCTAACCGCTTTGCGGCTGGCTGAGACAATCGTTTCTATGATCTTCTCAGCCTGCACATCCTGAAAAAAATCAGCAGGCAGCTGCATTCTCTCTAACAAAGCCAGCGCGATTTGCGCCGCGATCTGCTTGCGGTTGACCAACTCGGTGCGCCGGCGCAAAAATTCTTCAGCCATGTGGTAATCGGCTGGCGTTAGGGTGTGAACCGGCAATTCGGGCAACTCACCCGGTTCAGCTTTAGAGGCCGCCGGCAGCGCCTCAGCTTTCAGGCTTTCCAGCGTAATGGCGGCCTGATCGTGCACCACCACCGTCCGGGCTGCCAGGTCGCCCAGGCGGCGCGAACGCGAGTCGATAAACATCGTCACCACACCCAGGCCATAGAAGGCCGGTAAATTATCGATGATCCGTAATAAATTGCGGATCGCCGACGCAGCCAGGTTGACCGGCGCGCCATCGCTCTGAATCACTCGCAGGCCCACCCAGCGTTTCCCGGGAGATTGCCCATTCCACAGCAGTTCGAAAAAAATATAATAACCCCAATTCAGGGCAAACAACACCAGGCCGATCAGCGCCAATGCCCACATCAGGATGCGATCATCCGCCTCGACCAGATCGAAATCCAGCATTTGCATCATCATGATTACCCCCAGCAAGACAACTCCTTGAATGACCAGTACGATGATCCGGTCAGCCAGGGCAGCCAAAAAACGCGAGCCGATCCCTGCTACCTCGTAACCAAAAGAAACATTTTCTGGGGTTTCAATGTGCAAAGACTCATAGGAATTTGGCATGGCTATTCGATCAGGACAGAGTATAATCGCCAAACAACTCAGGGTCAAGACATTGCGAAGCGCAGACGAATTCTACCAAACCCGAAAAAACGATTGGGAAAAACTGACTTCCCTGCTGGATCGCTGCCAGAACGGCAATATCCAGCTGTCCTCCGAGGAAATCAAAGCGCTGGGGCAGCTCTACCGCCTGGCAACCTCCGACCTGGCGCTGGCGCAGCGTGATTTTCCCCAGCAGCGCGTCACCATCTACCTCAACCAGCTGGTTGCCCGCGCTCATGCCGTAATCTATCGCGGCGAGCCAGTGGCCTGGCGGCGAATCTGGCGCTTCATCGCCGTCGATTACCCGCGCCTTTTTCGCCAATCAGCGCCCTTCATCCTGATCGCCTTTCTGATCTTTGCCATTCCTGCTGCCACGGCGGCTGCCTTGACAGTCAATAATCCCGGTGCGGCGCGCTGGCTGCTGCCAGGCCAGGTGCAGCAGCTCATCCCCATGATCGAAGAGCGACAACTGTGGGTCGATATCCCGGTCAACGAACGCCCTTACACCTCATCCTTCATCATGCAAAACAACATCCAGGTCACCATCCTGGCCTTTGGCGGCGGTTTGCTGGCGGGGTTGTTCACCGTTTGGGTGATGGCTTTCAACGGCCTGGTCCTGGGCGGGATTACCGGGCTGACCGCTCATTACGAGGTTGCTTTCGAATTGTGGACATTTGTGATCGGGCATGGCGTGATCGAACTCAGCGTGATCTTCATCGCCGGCGGGGCTGGCCTGATGCTCGGCTGGGGTTTGATCTATCCGGGGCTGGCGCGGCGCGGCGATTCGGTCGCCCAGGCAGCCCGCAAAGCTGTGCGCCTGGTCGGCGGCGGCATCCCGCTGCTGGTGATCGCCGGGCTAATCGAAGGCTTTCTCTCGCCCGCAGAAAACATCGCCTGGTATTTCAAGTGGGGCTTTGGCCTGTTCAGCGGCCTGGTTTTATACAGCTACTTACTGTTGGCCGGGCGCCAGAGAAGCAAACAGCCGCGTCTGCAGGATTAGATCAGCGTTTTTCCTTTTAATTCCAGGTAGCGGTTAATCACCGCCATCGAAAGCTGATTGGCCGGCGTATCCAGCGTCAGGACGCCCTGGCGTCGTAAATCTTCCAGGGCCAGCTGGCGGTCGGTTAACACCTGGCTGGCGACCATGCGTTGGTAGGCGGCTAAGGAATTTTGCGGCAGTTGCATGGCGGCGGCGTGCACATCCGGGTCGCTAATCGTGACTACCAAAGGCAGGCTGCGTTTTGCCAGCAAGGCAGCTTGCCTGACCAGGTTGCTCATACTCACTCCCCCACTCAGATCGGTGAAGATCACCACCAGGGCGCGTTTGCGTTGTTTCGTCGCCAGGTAACTCAGCGCCTTGCGATAATCCGGCTCAACCGGTTGGGCTTCCACAGCATAGAGATGCTCTAACATGCGGTAGAACTGGCCGCGCCCGGCTTGCGGATTCAGGTAATGGTTGACCTGGTCGGCAAAGCTCATCAGGCCGACTTTATCGCCTTTGCCAGCCACAACATAGGCTAACAGCAGCGCCGAATTGATCACATAGTCCAGTTTCGCCATGTGCGCCACCGGGCTTTGCATCATGCGCCCGGTATCCAAAGCCAGCATCACGGTCTGGCTGCGTTCGGTTTGATATTCGATGGTGGTCGGTCGCAGGCGGCGGGCAGTCGCTTTCCAGTTGATGCGGCGGAAATCGTCATCCGGCTGGTAATCGCGCAAACGCTCGAACTCGGTACCCTCGCCGAACATGCGCGAATTGCGCAGCCCGATCTCCTGCAAGCGGTTGCGTCGCAGCAGTAAATCGTAACGGCGCACATCCAACAGATTTGGGTAAACTTTCACCGGGCTGGCCGCCGGAAAACGCCCCTGGCGCAGCGCCAGGCCCAGCGGGCCAAGCCACCGCAAATGAATATCGCCAAAGGCATAATCGCCGCGTCGCAGCGGGTGAAGCGTGTAACTCTCGCTCCAGGTCTGGCGCGTTCCCACCTGTCCGTGCTTGATGAGCGCCTTGATCTTCTCGATAGGCTGCATCTCCGAGCCGCTTCCCACAGCCAGGAAGGCATCGGGAGGCTCATCTCGCACCCAAAATCGCACCGCTCGCCCGCGGTTATACACCTTCAGGGTAACCAGGTTATCTGCGCCCAGGCTGAGGCGCGCATCATGGGCGCGCGAAATCTCGAAACGCCGCATATCTCCCGCCCAATGCCAATCGAACCACCAGGCCCCAACCACAATGGCGAAATACAACCAGCCGATCCATTCGAAGGCTGGCAGCCAGGCGCCCAGCGCCATCAATGGGGCAGCCAGGGCGGCTAAAAGCACGGCGCGTAACGTCGGTAACATGCCTAGCGTGGCACCTCGACCTGCGCCAACAGGCGGCGAATGACCGCCTCGGCGTCCAGGCCTTCGATCTCGGCCTCTGGTTTGAGCAGCAGGCGATGGCGATAGACCGCCGGAACGACGAATTTGACATCGTCCGGCGTGACATAGCCGCGCCCTTGTAAAGCCGCATAGGTCTTCGAAGCCAGCAGGACATGCGTGGCGGCGCGGGCGCTGGCGCCCAATATCAAATCCGCAGATTGGCGGCTGGCAGCGCTCAGGCGAGCGATATAGTCCAAAATTCCATCTTCCACCAATACCGCGGCGATCTTCTTTCTGACCAGGGCAACCGCCTGCGCCGGTAACAAGGGCTTGAGCCCGGCAGTCGCCAGGTTGTGAGCGTCAAAACCCTGGTGGTAGCGCCGTAAGACCTCAATTTCATCTTCCAGGGGCGAATAGCCCACCAAGACCTTGAACATAAAGCGATCCAACTGTGCTTCGGGCAAGGGATAGGTGCCTTCATACTCGATCGGGTTTTGCGTGGCAATCACCATGAAAGGCGCTTCCAAGGCATGGCGCTCGCCTTCCAGGTTGACCTGTCGTTCCTCCATTGCTTCCAACAGGGCGGCCTGGGTTTTAGCCGGGGCGCGGTTAATTTCGTCAGCCAGCAGCAGCTGGGTGAAAACCGGCCCTTTGCGCAGGTGAAAAGTGTTGGTGCCCAGGTCAAACACGCTGGTGCCCAGGATGTCGGAGGGCATCAGGTCTGGGGTGAACTGGATGCGGGTGAATTGGGCCTGCACCAGGCGCGCCAGGGTTTTGGCCATCAAAGTCTTGGCTGTCCCCGGCACCCCTTCCAATAAGACATGCCCGCCGGTAAACAGGGCAACCACCAACAACTCGAAGGGTTCTTCCAGGCCGACCAATACTTTATCGGCTTCCTTTCGCAGGTTCTGGTACAGGCTTCTAAGTTCGTTCTCCTGGATTGACTCGCCTGAGGTTGGCAGATCAGAAAATTCCATTAATCTCTCTCCTTCGTCCAACTGGCGGCCTGGCGGGCCAGCTGTACAAATTCTCGTTCATTAGCAGAAGTTTTTCCTAACCGGTTGAGCAAACTGGCCAGCGCCGGGGCGTCCAGGCCTGGGCGGGCTTGCTGCAACAGGGCAATATACTCATCATCCGGTAGAGTTGGGTCGATGCGGTAGCGCTGACCAAGCTCACGTTTGAGCTGCTGGCGGATATGCTGCAGCGCAGCCTGGCGACGACCCGCTCTGCGATACAGGTTTGCCAAAGCGGTGATGTTCTCTAAAGGCGAGCGGCGGCTCAAATCCTTTAACAACGGCGCTGGGCGTCCGAAGTTGCGCCCGTGTAGCAACAGCGCAGCCAGGAGCATGCCAGTCAGGAACAATAACGCCCGCCCGCCTGGGGTATAGCGCAGCCATTCGCCGGGGCCGCTGATCTGTCGCACGGCGGCGCGCTGGCCGTGGTGCCATTCATCGAACCACACCCGCCCGGGTTGGCCGGCCAACGCCAGCAAGTTTAACACCAGCTCCGGGTTGCCAGCCGCCTTCAATCCGGCGTTCGAAAACGGAAACGAAGTAGCGCTCAATATCACACGCCCGGCGCCCTGGCGCAGCGAAACCAGCACCGCCCCATCTTCCAGCGCCAGGTGGCTGACAAAACCGGCGCCTTCATTCTGACCTCCACCTTGCAGGGTGTAACGAGGGCGGGCATCCACCTCCGTCGTCACAGGCGGAGAACGAAACCATGGGCTTTCCAGGCGCAGCGGCGCTGTTACCGGCGTGGTCGAAGACAACGTAAACCCATAGCGCTGGAAAGCAAGATAAGCGCTCAATGATTGGCCGGCCAGCACCAGCACACCGCCCGCATCGACCCATTCATCCAATATTTCCCATTCTGGATCGGTTACCCTGTAGGACGGCTCCAGGATCAAGGCCAACCGGGTCTCTGGTGGAACCGAAAACTGGCTCTGGGGCTCATCCGGCGCCTGATAGCCCAGCTCTTCCAGCCACAGGCGCAGTGCTCGAGCGCCATCCGGTTGGTTGGAAGCGCTATCTAAAGGTGGTTTTTCTTGTTTTTGCGTTTCTCGAATCGCCGCTGCCGCGCTGCTGACGACTAAAATCATCGCCACAACCAGCATCAGCCAGGTATCCGGTTTAACTGCCCGCAGCCGGCGTTTCATTTCTGTTCCCTCAAGCGCGCCGCCTGGGCAGCGTAGCGCTCAAAATCGGCCTGGTCGATTGACTGGTAACCATACCACACCCGGTCGAACACATCGATCACTTCCACCAGGCTGGTGTGCAGGCCGGGCATGGCGCGCACGCTGCGCAAGTACTCCCGGTTGGTCTTGGCGCGGTCGTATCGCAGCACGCCGTTTTCCTCCAACTGCAAAAGCGCCGACAGGTACAGATAGCGCACCGCCATCCGGTAATCCCCGCTGTCCGAGAGTTCATAGGCCTTCCCCAGGGCGGCGTTGGCGTTCAGCAGGTGATCGCCGGCGCCCAGGTCGCCAGGCAGTTCGGATTCGGCAGCCAGCGAACGCCGCAGACCACGAGTAGCAACCCATAACAGCCAGATCAAAACCGCCAGGCCCAGGCCGGCAACCAACCAGCGCCCGGCTTCAACCCCTGTCAGGACGCCTGGGTTTTCCAGCAGGCGCGCCAGCCATCGCCCCAGTTGGTCGAGCAGATAGCGCCCCCACTGAGCAAATATCGAAGGCGAGCGTTCTGGTTCTTCCTGCCAGGCGAATTCGGAGCGTTGTAAGATGGAGTCCAATTTTGCCAGATCGGCGCCCGTGAAAGGATAGCCAGGCCAATCGCGGCTTTCCTGCAGAATAGACTCCACGATAGCCAACAAAGCCTGCGGATCAGGCGGTTCGGCGCGCAAGCGCTGCAACAAGATGAAGTTGTTCACTGGCGCCAGGCTGCCATCCGGAAGCTGGATGGTGGTTATCTTTTCCCACTCATTCGCCATCTGCAGAAAGTTTTCGCCAACGACATCTTCCGCCTGGTTGTGGGATTTTTTTGCGAGATCTTGGGTTTGCTGCAGCAGTTGCCAGTATTGATCCAGGGAGATGGTTTGCCCAGTTTGTTGAGCATTCACAACTTTGTCAGAAGAATAGGCGAACTGCGCGATCCCCTCCGCCCACAAAACCGCCGCCAATACCAGCGCCAGAACTATCAGGCGAAAATTTTTTTTCAACCTTGCGCCAGCCAGAAGTTGTTTTAACCGGACCACTGCATCGCTGCCAGAATGAAGAAGAATAACAACAGGGTCAACAACACATAAAAACCCACCACGACCAGCGAGGCCAGCGTAAAGTTGCCGATCTCCTTACTGGTCAACCACGGCTGGTTGCCGGCGGCCGGGGCGCGGGCAACCAATTCGCGGATGGACGACAACTCAGCATCTCCGGTCTTATCCCCGCCGGCCTGTAAAGCCAGATCAAGGCCTTCGGTGCGCACCCGCAGATCATAATACAACAGGGTAAAAGCTGTCAGGCGCAGCGGGTTGATCAACAAACCCAAGAACAACGCCGCTACAGCATTGACCACCGAATTGAGCGTCGTTCCCAGCGGAGTGAGGTTTTCTATATCCATCGAGTAAGAAAGCAAAAAGCTGACCAAGGCGCTCGGCCCAAACACCAGCGCCTGGCTTAACAGGTACAACGCAATGGCAAAGCCCGCCACCGGCCAAAAGCGCCGCCGGGCTAATTCCCAGGCGCGCCGCACGGCAGCCAGTCCGCCCTGTCTTTCAATCACCACCGCCGGGACAAACAGGGGCGTAATGACCAATCCTAAAAAGGCCAGGACGCTCGGTCCGGCGATCCAACCCAGGCAGGGGATGAAAATGGTTAACACCAGCGCGACGAAGTTTAACAGAATCATGGCTGCCGCTGCCCGCAACAACCCCCAACCGTGCCTGGCAACGCGCCGGTAAGCGCCGCTGATGCTTACTTCTTCACCTGTCAGGTCATCGGTAACAGCCTGGGCTAAAGCCGCCGCCCCGACCACCATCACCAGAATGTAGGTTCCCAGGCCTAAGAATGTCAACGCAAGAATGGAAAAAGCATAGCGCGCCAAAAAGTCTTCCGGCAAGGCAGACATGCCTTGCGTGAGATTTTCGAGCAGGCTGCCGGTGGTGTAGGCATTGACCAGGATCGTCAACAAGGTGATCGGGACCTGCACAACGGCGAAAATCCCGATAAATTTCAAAAAATTTCGACGGTAGATGTTGATCGCCCGGTCGAGAATTTGCGCGGCTCGCAGCGGTTGTAGTCGAAAGCTTTCTGGAACGCTCATGCTGCTTTGTCTACCATCCCGGTCAGTTGATTGAAAATACCCGCCCCTGGGTTTGGTCGCCTTTGCCAGCCATTGCCCGCAGCAAGGCGATTTCACGCCGGTACAAGGCCTGTAAACGGTGGATCAACTCATCCGCTCGCGACATGCTGAGCAGTTTTTGTTTTTGGTCAGCAGGGATCTGCAGCATGGCCGAGGCGACATAGGCTAAGGCCTGCGAGTCGACCGGCAACTGGTTGATATCGATTTGGCCGCCCCCTGCATCGATCAGAATCTGCGCAAAACGGATCACCTGCTCCCGCAAGCCCTGTCCCTGAAAAGTAGCTTCCTGTGGGTCCGGATTGGACATGGGATAATCCTCGACAAAGCCCATCAGATAAGGGTAGGCCTGCCTTTCCAGCGAGAGGATCCGAAAACGCTGCGCGCCCATGGCTACGATGTTCATGCGCCCTTGCGGCAGGTTTTGTACATGCACGATCTGGGCAGTCGTTCCGATGCGATGCGGCTCAGCCGCCGGACCGAGCGCCTCCATGCCGCGTTGGATCAAGACCACCCCAAAGGGCTGGCGATTTTCCATACACTGGCCGATCATACGTTTGTAGCGTTCTTCGAAAATGTGTAGATGGATCGGGGTGTGCGGAAAAAGCACTGTATTCAGAGGAAAAAGGGGCAATTCATACATAACGAGGCCTATTCTATCACGAGCGGCAAAGTTGTTTTAATATTACTTTTTCGTGATCCTTCGCCATCCTGCTCCCATGATATCACAGGCGTGATACAATTTGCCCTGGATTTCTACTCACCTCCTTTGCCATCGTTTTTTCAAAACTGCATTTTCCACCATCTGAACCCTAGCCGTTAGACTGGAGATAAAATGACGAATGCAACCATTGCCCAATTTATTCAACGCCAGACGCGCCTGAGCCAGATTTTGCTGTCGGAAGGCCTGGACGGACTGGCGCTCAATCCCAGCCCGAGCCTGGCTTACTTGACCGGGCTGCACTTCCACCTGATGGAACGGCCAGTATTGGCTCTTTTCACGCCGGGCAACCCACCGCGCCTGGTTACGCCTGAGTTGGAGGCCGCCAAAACAGCCGACCTGCCCTACCCGGCCGAAGTCATTTTATATGGAGAAGATCCGGCAAAATGGCCGGCGGCGTTTGAAAAAGCCCTGCACAGCGCCGGGCTGCAGAAAGCAAAGATCGGCGTTGAACCGACCTGGCTGCGTTTCTTGGAACTGCGCCTGCTAGAAAAAGCTGCCCCGCAGGCCAGTTTCGTTTCCGCTGAAAGCGCCCTGACCGACTTGCGCGTTCGCAAAGATGAGAATGAACTGGCCTGCATGCGCAAAGCGGCGCGCATTGCCCAAAAAGCTTTGCTCGAAACCTTGCCCCAGGTCAGCCCCGGCATCACCGAACGCGCCTTAGCCAGCGAATTGACTCTCAACCTGCTGCGCGCCGGTTCAGACCCGCAGTTCCCCTTCAGCCCGATTGTTTCGGGCGGACCAAACAGCGCCAACCCGCACGCCAGCCCCAGCGACCGCCCCTTGCAAGCCGGCGACCTGCTGGTGATCGATTGGGGCGCCACCTACGGCGGTTACATCTCAGACATCACCCGCACCTTTGCCATCGGCCCGGTGGACGAAGAATACCGCCGCATTGCCGAACTCGTTTTGCAGGCCAACCAGGCTGGCTTTGCTGCTGTGCGGCCTGGGCAGCCGTGCCAGGCCATCGACCAGGCTGCCCGACAGGTTATCGAAAAGGGCGGCTACGGCGAATATTTCACCCATCGCACCGGTCACGGTCTGGGCATGGAAGGTCACGAACCGCCATATATGCGCGCCGGCAACCTGACGCTCCTGGAGGTGGGGATGACTTTCACCATCGAGCCGGGGATTTACCTGCCAGGGCGCAACGGCGTACGCATCGAAGACGATGTGGTGGTGACAGAGCATGGCGCAGAAAGCCTGACGGATCTGCCGCGCCAGTTGCAGGAGATTGGGCAGTGATGGGGCTGACCTCGATTCTCGTCATCCTGTGCGCCGGCGCCCTGGGCATGGTGCTGCTGGCGGTGTTGATCATCTGGCTGCAAAACCGCCAGGGCGATGAATCGACCTCTTCCATTTCGCGCCGCCCAGCGCCGCGCCCTACACCTTCGCCGCGCCTTTCCGATGAGCACAATTTCGGCTTGAAGGTCGAGATTGCAGCCCTTTTGCAAGCTGGCAACAAAATCCAGGCTATCAAAGTCTACCGCGAGGCCACCGGTGTCGGACTGAAAGAAGCCAAAGACGCCGTCGAAGCTTTTGAGCAAGGCCAGATGCTGCGCATTCCGCCTGCGCCCACGCCAACGGCCCCGCCAACCAGCAGCAATTTACACGCTCAGGTAATTGAGCTGCTCAAACTCAGGAACAAGATCGGAGCTATCAAGGCTTACCGCGAGGCCACCGGCGTAGGGTTGAAAGAAGCCAAAGACGCCGTCGAAGCGATTGAACGAACGCTGCAATAATCAATAGAAAACGAGGCGAGTATGTCATATGCTGGCTTGATTCCAACCGCTGAACCCTTCTTCTTCCCCGGCGAAGGCGCTGGCTGCTTGTTGGTGCACGGTTTCACCGGCGCGCCGAAAGAAATGCGCAAGCTGGGAACCTACCTGGCAGGACAAGGTCATGCCGTGTTGGGTGTCCGCCTGGCGGCCCATGCCACCCAACCGCAAGATATGATTCGCGCCCGCTGGCACGATTGGCTGGCTTCGGTCGAAGATGGCTATCACCTGCTTTCTGGCTGCTGCGACCAAATTTTCGTCCTGGGGCTCTCCATGGGCGGATTGCTGGCGCTGACCCTGGCGGCGCGCCTGCCTGTCGCTGGATTGGTCATTATGGCCACGCCTCACCACCTGCCCAACGATCCGCGCATCCCTTTTCTCAAACCGCTCAGCCTGCTGCAACCCTTCATCCCCAAAGGGCCGTCGAATTACTTCGAACCGCAAGCCTTTGCAGAACATGTCTGCTATCCCGCCGACCCCACCCGCGCGTATGTCGAAGTAAGAATTTTGCTGTCTGAAATGCGCGCCGCCTTGCCCAAGATCAGCGCCCCTGCCTTGTTGATTTACTCCCGGCAAGACGCGGTGGTCACCCCGCAGGAGCGCCACATGGAGTTAATTTACGAATCCCTGGGCAGCGCCGACAAGAGCAGCCTGTGGATCGAAAACAGTTCGCATGTGATCACCTGCGACGCCCAACGCCAACAGGTCTTCGAGGCCGCTGGTCAATTTATCGCCCGTTTTCACCAAACAGCTGCATGAAACGCGATCTGCTTTTCATCGTCCTGGCGCTGGTCACCTGGGGCGTCGGTGAGGGGATGTTCTTGCTCTTCACGCCGCTTTACCTGCAAGAAATGGGCGCCAGTTCATTGCAAATCGGCGCCATCCTGGGACTGGTAGGGGCGTTTATGATGGTCGCTCACCTGCCCTCTGGTTACCTGGCGGATCGCATCGGTCGCCGCCCATTACTCTGGACGGCCTGGCTGATGGGGTTAGCTGCGGCCTGGATCATGGCATTGGCGCCAAACCTGACTGTCTTTGTGGCTGGAAACGCCCTCTATGGCCTGACTTCTTTTGTGATTGCGCCGCTCAACAGTTATATCACCGCCGCCCGAGGCAACTGGAGCGTCGGACGCGCCATCACCCTGATTTCTGCCACGTATAACACCGGCGCCATCCTCGGGCCGCTCTTAGGCGGCTGGATCGCCCAACGCAGCGGCTTGCAAAGCAACTTTCAGATCGCGGCAACGATTTTCTTTTTTTCAACTGCCTCGATCCTGTTCATCCGCAAGCAGCCGGTCGAAAAAATCCCCGATGGCGAGAGCCGGGCGCGCTTCATCGAGCTATGGCAAGGCCGTATGCCGCGCTTTCTGTTAGTATTGTTCGTGGTGATGTTTGGCATGATGCTGCCGCAGCCGTTTTCGCAGAACTATTTACAAAATCAGCGCGGCCTGGATATGGCCCAAATTGGACTGCTGCTTTCTTTACGCAGCCTGGGCATTGTAGTTTTGAACCTGGGTCTTGGACACCTGAACGCCCGGCGCGGCTTTCTGCTCGCCCAGGTGGGAATGTTAATGTTTACCTTTCTGCTGTGGCGCGGCGAGAGTCTTTTGTGGTTTGCAGGCGGTTATTTCTTACTCGGAAGTTACCAGACCGCCCGCGCCCTCGCCAACGCCCAGGGACGCACCCTGGTAAAACCAGCCAACATGGGCATGGCTTATGGTATGATTGAGATGACCATGGCGATGGCAGCCTTCCTGGCTCCGCCGGTTGCCGGTCAGCTCTATAACATCGATCCAAGTTTGATCTATTCAATCAGTCTGGGGTTGATTGGGGCGGGGATCGCAGTCATGATTTTCCTTTCCCCTCTGCGCAGCGCCGATTTAACTTAGTGAGGAGAGTGTGCAATGGATGCAATCTTTGACCTGGGCATTAATCTGATCCTGTTCCTGCAGAGCCTGGGAGGGTGGCTGGTCACGATCATGCGAGGCTTCTCTTTCCTCGGCAACGAAGAGTTTTATTTATTTGTCGCCCCGCTCATTTACTGGTGCATTGACTCCAGCCTGGGCTTTCGTATGGCCATCGTCCTGCTCACCAGCAACGCCATCAACAGCATGTTCAAGCTGGCTCTTCACCATCCCCGCCCATATTGGGTGGACGGACGCGTGATTGCTCACAGCGCTGAGACTTCCCTGGGAGCGCCTTCCGGCCACTCGCAGAACGCCGTAGCTGTCTGGGGCCGCCTGGCAGTGGGCGCCAATCGCAAATGGTTCTGGATTACCGCTGGCGTCATTGTCTTCATGATCGGCCTATCACGCCTGGTCTTGGGAGTGCATTTCCTGCACGATGTCTTGATGGGTTGGTTAGTGGGCGCCCTGTTATTGTGGATCATCCTGGTCCTGGAGAAACGCCTGCAGCCGCGCCTGGATGCTATGCGCCCGTCTGAAAAGGCGCTCTGGGCCTTCGGCGGTTCCTTGTTCATATTGTTAGCTGGCGCACTTGTCGCCCTGTGGCTGAGTATGACCGGTTGGAGCATGCCGCTCGACTGGGTGACCCAGGCCATTACTGCTGCGCCCGGCAGCGAACCGATCAACCCACTCTCGCTGCAAGGCCTGATCACTTCCGGCGGCACATTCTTTGGGTTAGCGTTAGGAGTCATCCTGCTGCAAACGCGCGGCGGAATGCACATGCCGGCGCCATTCTGGAATTTGGTCGGGCGTTTCGTGGTGGGCCTGGCAGGTGTGCTGGCGCTGCGCTACGGGCTGGGTGCAATCTTCCCCGGCGGCGATGGCCTGATGCCCTATATTCTGCGTTATATCCGTTACGCCATCATCGGCCTATGGATCACCGGGCTGGCGCCCCTGTTATTCATCAAAATGAGATTAGCTCAAACCAAAAGCGGGCGCTAGGCGCCCGCTCTTTTTTACCATTCAAGCATCCGGCTGGAGCTATAAAATCCGGCCTATTCTTCACGCTGCGCAGCCAGTTCCTTCTGGCGTGCTTCGATCACCCCGGCTGAAAGATGGGTAGGAACAACCTCATAACTGGCGAATTCCATCGTGAATACGCCGCGCCCACCGGTGATGGAGCGCAGGTCGGTGGTATAGCGCTGCATCTCTGCCAACGGCGCCTGGGCGGTGACCACAGAACGTCCTTTTTCAGTGTCCATACCCTGGACGCGCGCCCGGCGGGTATTCAGGTCGCCCAGAATATCACCCATATTTGACTCGGGTACGACGATGCGCACATTCATGATCGGCTCTAACAACACCGGAGAGGCGTCTTTGACAGCCAGCTTGAAGCACTCTCGAGCAGCAATTTCGAAAGCCACCGGTTTGGAGTCGACCGGGTGTTCTTTGCCGTCGAACACCGAGGCTTTCACGTTGCTGAGCGGAAAGCCAGCCACAGCGCCTTCCTTCATAACGCTCTGGATGCCTTTGCGGATGGCAGGTTCGTAAGACTGGGAGACCGCCCCACCGAATACATCCCAGCTCAATTCGAACTCTTCGTCCGGCAGCGGAGCAATACGCATGTGAACTTCGCCGAACTGCCCGGCGCCGCCGGTTTGTTTCTTGTGGCGATACATGGCTTGGCCTGGCTTGGTAATCGACTCCCGGTAAGGCACCTTCGGCTCGAGCGTCAGAAAGCTGGTTTGGAATTTGGCTTCAGCCTTGCGAATGGCAACATCGATGTGCTGATCGCCCATACCTTGCAAGATGGTCTGGTTGGTGGCCATTTCATTGAACCAGGAAAGCGTGGGATCTTCTTCGCACAGGCGCGTCAGAGTCGGGCTGATCTTGGCCGAGTCAGCTTGCGACTTCGGCGCTACGGCCACGCGATACAGGGCATGTGGGTAGGTCGGAACCGTGAAGGTTAACGGATGTCCCTTGTCGCACAAGCTGTCGCCAGTGGCGGTAGAAGTGAGTTTCGGAACGGTTGCAATATCGCCGGTGTGCACTACTTTGATGGCCAACTGCTCCTTGCCGCGCAGCAGGTGCAAGGTGCCAATACGTTCTTCAGCGCCTTTGCTCTGGTTCCAGATGCGCGAGTCGGAATTCACGGTTCCGGAGTAGACCCGGAAATAGGTGATCTTGCCGACAAACGGATCGGCGGTGGTTTTCCAAACGTAAGCGGCTAACGGCCCGCTGTCACGCGCCGCCAGGGTTTCTTCGCCATCCTTGCCCTGCACCACGGCGGCTGGCACCTGGCTGGGCGAAGGCATCATCTCGATGATGGCGTCTAACAAACGCGTCATGCCGATCTGGGCTGACCCGGCCGTCACAAACGCCGGCGCGAAGGCGCCTGAGTGGATCGCTTTGACCAGGCCGCGCTGCACTTCTTCAGGGCTCAGTTCTTCGCCTTCCAGGTATTTCATCAAGAGTTCGTCTTCGCCTTCGGCGGCAACTTCGATCAACTCCATGCGCGCCGCTTCAACGTCATCGCCAAATTCGGCTGGAATTTCGCTGGCGGTTTTGCCGTCGCCCTGGTAGGCTTTCATGGTCAGCAAGTCGATCACACCCTTGAAATCGGCTTTTTCGCCCCAAGGCAACTGCACTGGGATGATGCGTATGGTGCTAATTTCACGCACCGATTCCAAGGCCTTGGCAAAATTGGCGTTATCGCGGTTCATTTTGTTAATTACCACGAAACGCGGCAGGTTGAATTCATCGCAATAATTCAAAGCAATTTCGGTGCCCACTTCGGCGCCCGCTACAGCATCGACCAGCACCAGCGCCCCATCGACGACTCGCAAAGCAGAAACCACTTCGCCGACAAAATCGGTGTAGCCTGGCGTGTCCAGAAAATTGATCTTGTGATCGCGATATTCGACCGGCAGAACCGCCGTGGAAAGCGAAATTCCGCGCCGGTTTTCCTCCACTTCGAAATCGCCGATCGTCGTGCCGTCTTCGATTCGGCCCAGGCGGGTGGTTGCGCCAGTGAAATGCAAAAATGCTTCAGCTAACATGGTCTTCCCGGCGCTGCTGTGAGAGACCAAAGCAATATTGCGGATAAACTCAGTGGTATACTCTTTCATTCTAAGACCTTCCTAGTTTTTTTAATTTCATGATGCCGACAAGACTTGATTGTATAATATCTTTGCCCGCTTGTCAAAGTCGAGTTTTCGATCCTATAGTAAAATGAAGCCCGTGGGCAGTATCATAAATACTTTGAAGAAACTGTTGTTCCAAATCATGTATCTGCGACGGCCGCGTTGGGATACCGGAATTACCCCAACTGAAGTCATGGCGTTTTTACAAGATCACCCCCCTGGGCGCGCCCTGGATCTGGGCTGCGGAACCGGCACCAACGCCATTACCCTTGCCCAACACGGCTGGCAGGTTGTCGGGGTCGATTTTATCGGGCGCGCCGTTCGCCAGGCGCGCCGCAAAGCGCGTCATGCCGGTTTGCAAATCGACTTCCGGCAGGATGATGTCACCCGCCTGCGCGGCGTCCAGCCCCCTTTCGATCTGGTTCTGGATATCGGCTGCTTCCATAGTCTGATCGACAGCGGAAAGCAGACCTATATCCAAAACTTACCCCGTTTGCTCGCTCCAGGCGGAACCTTCCTATTATATGCTTTCTTTAAAACCTCTCCAGACCAGAGAAACGGGCTGCAAGAGAACGACCTGGCGCTATTAGATGAAACCCTGCGCCTGGTTGAACGGCAAGATGGCAGCGAGCGCGGCGTACGCCCTTCGGCCTGGTTCACCTACGCCGCCCCATGAAAGTGCTCTTTTTATTCATGGATGGCATCGGGTTGGGCGAAGACGACCCGGCCCGCAATCCCTTCGCCAAAGCCGCCATGCCTCATTTGCAAGCTTTGCTAGACGGGCGTCGCCTGGTCGCCGCGGCAGCGCCTTATTCAAACGCCCGCCTCGATCTGCTCTCCCTGGACGCCTGCCTGGGCGCGCCGGGTATGCCGCAATCCGCCACCGGGCAGGCTGTGTTACTGACCGGTCAGGACATTCCAGCTTTGTTGGGTTACCACTACGGCCCCAAGCCCAACCCAGAAATCGCCGCTCTGCTCAAGCGCGGCAATCTTTTCCAGGCTGTTTTACAATCCGGGCGCCGGGCTGCCTTTCTCAACGCTTATCCGCCGCGCTATTTCGATGGCCTGGCTTCCGGCAGGCGGCTGTATTCCGCCATCCCCCTGGCAGCCGATAGCGCCGGCTTGCGGCTGCTCACGATCGACGATCTGCGCGCCGGGCGCGCCATTTCTGCCGATCTCACCGGACAGGGCTGGCTCGACCACCTGGGGTTGACCGACATTCCGATCTTGAGCGCGCAACAGGCCGGGCGGCGCCTGGCGCAATTAGCACAGGAAGTCGACCTGGCGTTTTTCGAATACTGGCTTAGCGATTATGCCGGACATGCCCAGGATATGGAAAGCGCCTGCAGCATCCTGCAAACCTTCGACCAGGCCCTGGGCGGTTTGCTGTCGGCTTGGGATGATTCCGAGGGCTTGATCGTCATCACATCCGATCACGGCAACCTGGAAGACCTGCACACCCGCCGCCATACCGCCAACCCCGTCCCAGCCTTGCTGATTGGAGCGCCGCCCTTGCGCCAGGCGTTTTCCGAAGGCCTTAGCGACCTGACAGGTGTGACGCCAGCCATCTTGCGCAGCCTGGGCATCGCCTCGAGCATCCATTTTGACTGATTTGGGGTATACTACAGCCCGTCTATGAGCAATTTAATTACGACCGACCACATTCGAAATTTTTGCATCATCGCTCACATCGACCACGGCAAATCGACCCTGGCTGACCGTTTGCTACAAGCCACCGGCTCTATCGACGCCCGCCAGATGACCGAACAGGTGCTGGACAGCATGGACCTGGAGCGTGAGAAGGGCGTCACGATTAAAGCCTCAGCGGTGCGCATGAGCTACCAGGCCGAAAATGGCCAAACCTACGAACTGAACCTGATCGATACCCCCGGGCATGTTGATTTTGGCTACGAGGTCAGCCGGGCTTTGTACGCCTGCGAAGGCGCCTTGTTAATCGTAGACGCCTCACAGGGTATCGAAGCCCAAACCCTGGCTAATCTGTACCTGGCTTTGGACGCAGACCTGGAGATCATCCCCGTTATCAACAAGATCGATCTGCCCTCCGCCCACCCCGACGAGGTGGCAGAAGAAATCGGCAACCTGCTGGGCGTACCGGCGGATGAAATCATGCGCATCTCTGCCAAGGTCGGTATGAATATCGACTGCGTGTTGGAAGCCGTTGTCAACCAGGTGCCGCCGCCCAAAGGCGACCGGACCGCCCCAGTGCGCGCCCTGATCTTCGACTCGCACTACGATTCTTACAAGGGCGTCATCGCTTACGTGCGCGTGATCGATGGTCAGATCAAGCCTACCGATTCGTTATTAATGATGGCAACCGATGTCAGCGTCAAGCCGGTCGAGATCGGCATCTTCGCTCCTGAAATGCGCCCCACCGGCATGCTCTCCGCCGGCGAGGTTGGCTACCTCGCCACCGGCCTGAAAACGGTGCGCGAATGCCGCGTCGGCGACACCATCACCCTCACTCAGCGCCCGGCAGCCGCCCCGCTGCCAGGTTATCATAAAGCCAAGCCGATGGTCTTTGCTGGCATCTACCCGACCGAGGGTGAGGACTACGAAAACCTGAAAGAAGCGCTGGAGAAATTGCAGCTCAACGACGCTTCGCTAGAATACCAAACCGAGACTTCCCAAGCCCTCAATTTCGGCTTTCGCTGCGGTTTCCTGGGCATGTTCCACATGGAGATCATCCAGGAGCGCCTGGAACGGGAATACGACCTGGACATCATCGTCACCGCCCCCTCGGTGGAATACGAGGTCGTCACTAACGAAGGACAGGTCATGCGCATCGATTCGCCCGCCGACCTGCCAGACGAAAGCACCATCAGCGAGATTCGTGAGCCGTGGATGAAAATCCAGATCTTCACCCCCACCGATTTCTACGGGGCAGTAATGGAGCTGACCACCAAGCGGCGCGGCAACTTCCTCACTCAAGAATACCCCGCCACCAATCGGGTAATGCTGGAATTTGAAATTCCACTCTCGGAGATCATCATTGATTTCTTCGATCAGTTGAAATCACGCACCCGCGGCTACGCCTCGCTCGACTACCAGTTCGCCGAATACCGCCCCGACGATCTGGTGAAACTGGAATTGCTGGTTAATGAAGAATCGGTCGATGCGCTTGCCAGTATCGTGCACCGCAACGATGCTTACCACAAAGGGCAGGCCCTGGTCTCCAAGCTTAAAGACCTGATTCCCAGTCAGATGTTCGTCGTTCCTATCCAGGCTTACGCCGCCGGCAGAGTGATCTCCCGCGCCAATGTCAAAGCCTTGCGCAAAGATGTGCTCGCCAAATGTTACGGCGGCGATATCACCCGCAAGAAAAAACTGCTCGAACGCCAGAAGCGCGGCAAGAAGCGCTTGAAGATGGTTGGCAACGTTGAGATTCCACAAGAGGCCTTCATGGCGATCCTGCGCCTGGGGGAGGATTAAGGGGAGAATGCCTGCGCAACAACCAGCGCCTGCCACCCAGGAGCGGCGCAAATTATTGATCGGCGTGGTGGTCAGCCTGGTCTGCCTGGCGATTGTGCTGTGGTTCGCCGACCTGGGTCAATTGATCCGGGCTGTCCAGATGGCGAATTACGGCATCGTATCGTTAGCCTTCCTGGTTTCATTTATATGGTTGCTTGCCCGCGGCATGGTGTGGCGCACGCTGCTGCAAGAAAAAGCCAGCTACAGCCACACCCTGTTCAGCGTAGCCGAAGGGTATTTGCTGAATAACTTCCTGCCCTTCCGGCTGGGCGAAGTGGGTCGCGCTTACCTGCTGAGCCAGAAGGCGCGCTTAGATTTTTGGTCGGTGTTCTCCACCATTTTTATCGAGCGCACCCTGGATCTGGCTATGGCCGCCGGATTTCTGCTTGTATCTTTGCCTTTCGTTATCGCCGTCAGTTGGGCGCAGCAGGCTGCCATCGGCGCTGGCTTACTGGTTGCCATCATCTTACTCAGCCTGTACCTGCTTGCCCGTTACCAGGTGCAAGCGTTTGGGCTGTTCGAGCGCACCGCCGGGCGTTTTGCACCGCTCGCCCGCCTGGGCAGCAAGAGCCTGCCGGCATTTTTTCAAGGTTTGAGCGTGCTGACCGATTGGCGGCTTTTTCTCAAAGCTCTGTTCTGGATGCTGTTAAACTGGGGAATTGCCTTGCTCCAGTTTTACCTGTTCATCCTGGCCTTCTTCCCCGAGGCAAAAATCCTGTGGGCGACCTTCACCATGGGTGTTACCGCCCTGGGCATCGCCGCCCCCTCCTCGCCGGGCGCCTTAGGAGTGATGGAGGCTGCTATGGTAGGAGCACTGGCGGTCTTCAAGCTCGACCCGTCGACTGCCCTGGCAGTGGCGCTCAGCTCCCGGCTCAGTAATTACCTTCTTTCCGGCATCCTGGGCAGCTATGCCCTGGCGCGCGATGGCCAATCGCTGACCGGCTTGTATGATCGGGTGCGCCAGGTCGCCAGCCAGGCTTAAATCTACTCTCGACGCCATTCAACCTGATGAAGATTCTGATCGCCCTTACTTACTACCGCCCGCATTACTCCGGGTTGACGATTTACGCCGAACGCCTATCGCGCCAACTCGCTGCACGCGGCCACCAGGTCACCATTCTGACATCGCGCTTCGATGATTCCCTGCCGGCGCGAGAAATCCACCATGGCATCGAAGTGATTCGACCGAAAGTTTGGCTGCGCATCAGTAAGGGCGTCATCATGCCCGCCATGTGGCTGCTGGCCTGGAAACTCGCTCGCCAGGCAGACGTGGTGCAATTGCATGTCCCGCAATTAGACGCCGCCCTGATCGCCTTGATCAGCCGCTTGTGGGGTAAACCGGTGGTTCTTACCTACCACTGCGACCTGCAGCTGCCGGCTGGTTTTGTTCACCGCCTGGCAAATTTTGCTTCCAACCAGGCCAACAAACTGGCTGCCAGCCTATCCCAGGTGATCGTACAAAACAGCCGCGACTATGCCGAGCATTCGCCTTTCTTGCGCCGTTACATAAAGAAAGTGCAAGCCATCTACCCACCAATCGAGCTCACCCCCATCACCCAGGCTGACCGGCAGGCATTTCGGGAGAAATTCGCCATCCAACCCGGACAACGCCTGGTCGGCATGGCTGCCCGGCTGGCAACCGAGAAAGGCGTCGAATACCTGGCGCAGGCCATGCCGCAGGTGCTGCAAAAGCACCCCCAGGCCCGAGTTTTATTTGTTGGCCCTTACCAGAATATCGTCGGCGAAGAACAGTACGCCGCCCGCCTGGCGCCGCTCATCGAAAGCCTGGGCAATCATTGGACCTTTTTGGGCGTGGTCTCGCCAGTTGACATGGCAGCTTTCTTCCAGGAGTGCGAGGTTACCGTGTTACCCAGCATCAACAGCACCGATTCCTTCGGCATGGTGCAGGTCGAATCGCTGGCCAGCGGCACGCCGGTGATCGCTTCGGATCTGCCCGGCGTGCGTGTCCCGGTGCAGCATACCGGCATGGGACTGATCGTGCCGCAGCGCGACAGCCAGGCCCTGGCGCAAGCCATTATCGCTGTGCTGGACCAACCACAGGCCTACCAGCTGCAACCCGACGCCTTGACGCAAGCCTCAACTCCCCAAGCAGTAGCCGAAGCCTATGAGAAGATTTTTCAAAGCTTGCTGGCTAACTCATCCAAACCGCAACCGACCGCATGACATCCCTTAGCCGCGTATGACTGGTCAATCGCAGCCAACCACCCCCACCCCCGCCAAAGATTATCTTTGGCTGCACCTGATTGAACTGCCCTACTTTCGCGGCCTGATGCGCGCCGTCGAGGCCAGTTTTTATCCCCAGCTTGATCTGCCACGCCCTATCCTGGACGTGGGCTGCGGCGATGGACATTTCGTGACCGTGGCCTTCGACCAGGCGGTGGACGTCGGCCTGGATCCGTGGTGGGCGCCGCTGCAAGAAGGCCGCACACGCCAGGGTTACCGCCTGCTGCTGCAAGGCGATGGCGGGCGTATGCCTTTCCCGGATGGCGCTTTCGGCAGCGCCTTCAGCAACTCGGTGCTCGAGCACATCCCGCATGTTGAACAGGTGCTGGCTGAGACCGCCCGGGTGCTCAAACCAGGCGCTCCGTTCGTCTTTTGCGGCCCGAACCATCGTTTCCTGGCCAGCCTGTCGGTCAGCAATGCGCTTGACCGGCTGGGTCTGCGCCAGTTGGGAGACGCTTACCGCAATTTTTTCAACCGCATCTCGCGCCACTACCACGATCCTGCCCCAGAAGTGTGGCAAGCGCGCCTGGAGCAGGCCGGTTTCACCGTCGAGCGCTGGTGGACCTACTACCCACCCG
>JAGUYW010000078.1 GCA_020061105.1 Anaerolineales bacterium
AGAATGTGGATGGGGCATTGGCTTTGGCGCTCTTCCTGACCAACCAGGTCTCTTCGCAGATCTACACCGACAAGGCCGGACATGTGCCGATACGCTCGGACGTCACTTCGGCTGATCCCTTGATCGCTGGCTTTGCCCAGGCTTCTGCGACGGGCTTCCCGCGCCCGCAAAGCCAGGAATTTGCCAACTACTGGGGCCCATTTGGCGATATGTTCACCAAGGTCCTGGAAGGGGCTTTGAGCCCGGCGGATGGCGTTGCCGAAGCCTGCAAGGCAATGAACGACGCTTCTGGCAAATAAGCTAACAATTTTTGTGCGACGCACTGCTTGCAGTGCGTCGCACAACTCTTTTTGGTAAAATAATATAAAATAGGATTTACGGCAGGGGATGCACAGCACCAGGCAAGCGATACAAGATTGGTATTGGGTGGGGAAGGTACAATTTTTTTTCTGCTAGTACAGAGCGCCAATTGGCAAATGCTTGTTAGCGATCTCTGGTTGGCGACCATAAACTGAATGCTTAGAACTGAAAAATTTTCTCAGGAGGAAGTTATGGCAACGATGACAAATGGAATGCCGCCCATGATGAAAGAAGAAAGACCGGTCAATGCCTGGTGGCGCCGCACCTCCTACACGCGCGCAGCGTATTCATACCTGATACCAGCAGCCATCGTGATGGCGCTGATCACCTTCTATCCAATGTTGTACCAGGTGTGGATGTCGTTCACCGATTTCGGAATTGCCAACTTACGGCGCGGTTCTGTAGCGCCCAATTATGTTGGCATCCAAAACTACCTGGATATCTTGCCCGATAAGATCAGCATCGCCGGAATCGAGATCGACACCCCAGGCACGGGCAAGCTGGGCGCCAAGGTACAAAACTTCGTCTTCTTGCGCGTCCTGGGCTTCAACCTGGTGTGGACCATCGCTAACGTGCCCATTCATATCGTCTTGGGAGTGCTGATCGCCTTGTTGTTGAACACGCCCGGGTTATGGGGGAAACGAATTTACCGGGCGATCTACATTTTGCCAATTGTGCTGCCGTGGCTGGTGGTAGCCACGGTATGGCGGAATATGTTCGACCAGGACAACGGCTCGATTAACCTGATGCTGGCTTCGATCGGCAACCTCTTTAACATCCCACCGGAGGTCTTCCGCATCCGCTGGATGGAAAACATTTATCCACCGGTGAAGTGGCTGCTGCCGGGCATCCCACTGCCGCTTTCCTTCTACGCTATGCTGCTGACCAATATCTGGATGGGCTGGCCGTTCAATACCATCATCGCCACGGGGGCCTTGCAGAGCATCCCCAAAGACCTGTACGAGGCAGCTTCGATCGATGGGGCTAGCGGGCGGCAGCAGTTCTTTTCTATCACAGTACCACTGCTGCGCCCAGCCATGATCCCTGCCGCTATGGTGGGAACCATTATCACCTTCAATCTGTTCAACGCCATTTACTTCATGTCGGGAGGTGGGCCGCTGCGCATGACGCAGATCATGGTGACCACCGCCTACGACCTGGTGAACGCCCAGCGCCTGTATGGTATGGCGGCGGCGTTCTGCGTGATCATCTTTTTTGTCTTGCTCGTGCTAACCTTGATCACCAACCGCGTTACTCAAGCTACGGAGCGATACGATGTCTAACCCAGCCCAAATCCTCAAAACCCAACCTCCAAAAGTTGCTTTCTGGCGTAAAGGCCCTAAAGAAGTTTCCGAGGAGGAGAGACACCTGCCGCTCGGTAAGCAACTGCTCTTGCAACTGTTGTGCCTTTTTGTGGCCTTTACGGTGATGTTTCCAATCTTGTGGGTGGTCAGCCTTTCGCTCGACCCACGCGATATCGCTCGCCCGGATAAATTCCGCCTGATCCCACCCGGGGCGTCGCTGAAAGCTTACCAGCGTGTGCTGGACAAACCGACTGCCAATCCGGTGACTTTTACGGAACTGGCGCTGAACCAGTTCAAGCTAGCTGGCGGCACGGCGGTTTTCTCGATCTTCATCGGCCTGCTGGCGGCTTATTCATTCTCCCGCTTTGAATTTAAAGGGCGTAAGGCGTTAATGCTGGGAGTGGTGACGGTGCTGATGTTACCTTCGATCGCCACCATCGCACCCTTGTTCGTGCTGCTGAATGGCATTAACGTCGTATGGGGCGATCTGAGTTTCAACATGCGCAATTCCCTGATCGGGGTAGGCATTGCTGTGGCGGCTGGTCAGCTGCCATTCTCGATCTGGAATTTGAAGGGCTACCTCGACACCATTCCGCGCGAACTGGAAGAAGCGGCGCGCATCGATGGCGCTTCTCCTAACCAAATGTTCCTACGCATCGTGCTGCCGCTAGCCATGCCAGCCATCGCTGTGACCGGCTTCCTGGTCTTCAACACCGCCTGGACCGAGTTCGTCATGTCGTGGCAGTTCCTGACCAATCCAAAGGATTTTACCCTGGCGATGTCGCTCTGGAACATGACCGGCACTTATTCAGGCGATACGCCCTGGTCGGCCTTTGCTGCCATGGCGCTGATGGTAGCGGCGCCGGTGGCGGCCGTCTATCTGCTGCTGCAGAAATACATCGTCGGCGGGTTGACGTTAGGGAGCGTTAAGTAGTCAAATCAAGATTCGTGACTTTTCTTTGACTTGGTATGCCGGGGCGGAGGGGAGCGTCCCGGCATGTTGATTCCTGCCGGTTTGGAAACCTTTTGGGCGATGCTACGTAGAACAAAATATGCAATTCATTCGATGATGGAGGACGAAAATGTTCAAAAGAAAAATGTTAAGTCTTGTTCTGGTGGCGCTGATTGCAGCTTCGCTGGCATGCAGCTCGGTGACCATTAACCCGGGCGGGCGCACGGTGCGCGGTTCTGGCATTCTGCAAACGGAGCAGCGCAGCGTCAGCGGCTTCGAGAAGATCGTGCTGGATGGGGTGGGGACCGTTATCGTCACAATCGGCGATTCCGAAACGCTGGAAATCGAGGCGGAAGACAACCTGCTGCCGCTGATTGAGAGCGAAGTAAAGGGCAATACCTTGCACTTGGGGATTAAAGACGGCGTGGGCGGTTTCCAGCCTACCAAGGGCATCACCTTCCGGGTGACCGCTAAAAACCTGACTGCGGTGACTACTGCTGGAGCGGGCAACATCGAGTTAGGCGATTTGCAAACCAGCGACCTGGATATTACGGTCAGCGGGGCCGGGAATATCGAAACCGGCCGCCTGGAGGTCGATTTGCTGGCAGTCTTAATTGCCGGAGCGGGCAATTTCAAGACCGCTGGCGGGCAGGCCGAGCGCGTCAAGCTGGAGATCACCGGCGCCGGCGCTTTTCAGGCGCCAGACTTGCAAGCCACACGCGTCGATGTCGTCATCAGCGGGATGGGCAGCGCCCGGTTATGGGCGGTTGACCTGCTGGATGTGATGTTGACCGGCATGGGCAGCGTGGAATATTATGGGCAGCCGGCGCTTTCACAGCGCATCACAGGCCTGGGAACGGTCAAAAGCCTGGGCGATCATCCATAAATCTTCGCCGGCGGTGCACCGATCTATCCAACCTGCCTACCGGCGTTGGTTGCCAAAGCGCCTTGCTGTCTCGCAATGGCAAATAGCCTGACTTTAGCCCAACGCCGGTAGCAGGTCAATTACTTTAAGTTAGAAATTCTCCAGTATTCACGAAGCGGCCGCGTCCAATCATTATTGACTCAGATCTGTTTGGCAGAGTGGCATCCATCAATGGCAGCCTGGTAGCCAATGAGAAAAAGATTGTTGCTTTTTCAGGGAATCGCTCTGCGGTAATCGGCGGTCCAAATGGGGATTACCTGGTTGTTTGTGACCGGTTAAATTCCGATGGCACCGTGGATGTAGTGGGTCGTCTTTGGGGGACGCGCACCAATGTCTATATCCCGGCAATTTTCAGGCCATGACCTGTAACACGTTTGCACCCCGTCGCCAGGGGAGGTCTTTGCTGTCCGAATGGACAGTTGCGCTGCAACCCAATAACTTACAACAGCTCTAAGAGTTCACGAAGATCCTGGAAAATCCAATCCGGCGTGGGGGAGAGCGGCTTGTCAGGATCCAGGTGTGTGGCGCCGGTTAAAACCAGCCCGCTCCACAGGCCGGCCTGTTGGCCCATCTGGATATCGGTCTCAACGCGATCTCCAATGATCATGCACGCTTCGGCCGAGCAGCCCATCTGGCTGAGAGCGACTTCCATCATTACGGGGGAGGGTTTGCCTGCCAGGAGGTCCAGTTTTCTGCCGGTCAGCGCTTGCAAGGCTGCGATGGTCGCCCCGGCGTCCGGAATCCCACCCCCGGGCATGGGACAGGTCAGATCTGGGTTGGTAGCGAAGAAGGCCGCCCCTTTCAACAAAGCCTGGTAGGCGGTGTTGAGCTTGCGGTAATCCAAGGTGCGGTCGAAAGCCACCACCACGGCATCGATGCCTTGTGGGTCGATGACTTCGAAGGCGTCCTGGTCTTCAAATTCACCCATCACATTCAGACCATGCTCGCTGAGTTCTTTCTTGATGTTTTCCTCGCCCACCACATAAAGCTTCAAATTCGGATTGGTTCTGGCCAGGTGGGCTGCCAAAACCGACCCAGAGGTGATGATGTCGCTGGGTGTGGCGGCGATTCCCAGGTGGGTCAACTTGGCGGCGTACACCTCCCTGGGATACAGCGGCTTGTTGCTGACAAACAGAACTTTGCGCCCCTGCTCTCGCAGCCTGGCGATGGTCTCCACCGCGCCGGGCAGCGCCTTCTCGCCCAGGTAGAGGGTGCCATCTAAGTCGAAAATGAAACCCTGGAGAGATTCAATCACATTCGATTTTTGATTCATAAGCCGCCGTAAGCTCCGTCAGGCGATCGAGATATTGCCGCAAGGCTGGAAATAGGTGAACATATACTTCATTGTAAAGTTGGCTATATTGTTGGTGTCGCTCTTCGTCGGGCTCGAAGAATTGACAGGCGATCTGCACCATCTCGTTGGCTGCTTCATAGACATCGGGGTGCAGCCCGGCTGCACTGGCTGCCAGAATGCCGGCGCCGAGAGATGTTGCTTCGTGCGATTCGGTGCGGTAGACCGGTTTTCCGGTCACGTCAGCAATAATCTGGCACCATAAGTTGTTGCGCGCCCCGCCTCCGACAGCGATGTATCGCTTGACAGGTTGTTTGAGGGCATCTTCAACACCCTGGGTATGCAGTCTTTGTTCAAAGGCCACGCCTTCCAGAATCGAGCGGTACATATGCGGTCGTTGGTGAGAGCCTCGCCACCCGACCATAATACCGCTCGCTGAAGCATCCCAGTAAGGGTTCATGGCGCTGTTCCAATATGGCACCAACATCAAACCCTGAGAGCCAGCCGGGACCTTATTGGCGGCGGCGTCCATGATTTCTTCCGCCGACAAATTCAACTTATTCGCTGCATCATCCAGATCAACAAAATGATCGACGAACCATTTCACTGTATATGCGCCGCCCAGAAGGACGGTCTCAAATAGATACGTTCCGGGAATCCCGCCATACATGGTGCGGAAGGCGCAATCGGTAATATATTCCTTGGAGAATGCGCCGGATACAATTCCGGTGCCCAGGCTGAGATAACACTCTCCAGGTTGGGTAATGTTGATACCCAATCCCGCCGACTGTCCATCGCCTATTCCGGCGAT
>JAGUYW010000085.1 GCA_020061105.1 Anaerolineales bacterium
CGGGGTGCTCTTCCGCGATGATTTCGACGGGTATCTGCAGCCGGGTTGGTCATGGCTCAACGAGAATCCCGCTAAGTGGTCGTTGGTGGAATTTGCCGGCGCCAGTTGGATGCGCATTGTGGGCGATAAGGCCGGCGGGCTGGATGTGCAGACCAATACTTTGATGCGAGCTTTGCCAGAAGGAGATTTCGCGTTGACGGCGCACATCCTGGCTGACCCGCGGCAGAATTTCCACCAGGCTAACATCTTCATCTTCGAGAACGCCACCAATTTCATTCGCTTGAATTTCGGCTTCTGCGATAAATGCGGGTTGCCGAGCGGGTATGGTTACTTCATGGAGACCATCATTGACAACAACCCATTTGGCGATTTCTACGCTGCCAGTCGCATGCCCGAAGATCAAGATGTGTATTTGCGGCTGGTGAACCAGGGTGGCAGCATCACAGGCTATTACGCCACCGAATTTGGAAATTGGCAAAAGATCGGCGCCTTTGGCAATTACTTCAACTTCGTCAGCGTGGGCCTGGGCGCGACCAATTCCGTTCCTGAAGGCTGGGAAGTGGAAGATATCGAGGCGCTGTTCGATTATTTCGAGATTGCGCTGCCGTGATCGATTGGCGGGAGTATGCCTATGAACTTGCATACTCCCGTACGGCACTCTTTGGTCAATCAGGTTGGTAAGGTCCAAAATACGGCGCACAGGCGCGCCTGGTCAAGCGCGAGTATCTTCTGCCAGGGTGCGCCCGGTTTTGGCGATGAAGACATCCTCCAGGGTGGGTTCTTCGGGGGTAATGCGCTGGATGGAGGCGCCGTTGGCGCCCAGGGTTTCGATCAGGCGCGCCAGCAGGCCGTTGTCTTCTTTGCCAGCTGCAGTAGGATGTCCTATGACTGTCAACTGCCCGAGACCGTTGTGCATCGCCAGGCTGGCTTCGCGCACTTGCGGCAAGGCCTGGATGGCTTGCAGCGCCTTGTGAGAGATGACGCCATCGATGCGCACAGCCTGTTCGCAGCCCAGAGATGTTTTTAGCTCAGGCACACTGCCTAAGGTCAGCAGCATGCCGTAATCGATAATTGCTACGCGGTCGCAAAGCGTTTCGGCTTCGGACATGATGTGGGTGGTGTAGATAATGGTTTTGCCCTGGTTGTTGAGTTGGCGCACCACAGCGCGCAGTTCGCTGGCGGAGGGCACATCCAGGGTGTTGGTAGGTTCGTCCAAGACTAGCAAAGGGGCGTCGTTGATCAACGATTTGGCGAAAGCCAGTTTCATTTTTTGACCGGAGGAATAGGTTTCGACGGTGCGGTCGATAAATTCGCCCAGGCCGGTCAGTTCGACGATCTCCTGGATGCGGCCGGGGCGTAGTTCGGGGCGCAAATGGTACAGCGCGGCGAAATATTGCAGGTTTTCACGCCCGGTCAGTTTCCAATACAGGCCGCGTTCACCCATCAACATGCAGCCGACGCTGGCGCGCACCTGGTTGCTTTCTTTGGCGATATCAAAGCCATTGACCCGGGCGCGGCCGCTGCTGGGCAGCAGCAGGGTGGTAATGATTTTGATCAGGGTGGTTTTCCCAGCCCCGTTCGGTCCTAACAAGCCGAAAATCTCGCCAGTTTGCACCTCCAGCGAGACATCTTTGAGCGCCAAAACGGCGCGCTTTTCGGCCTTGAACAGGCCTTTGCGCTGCTTGGTGTGGTAGGTTTTGGAAAGGTTTTCAACCTGAACAGCCAGCGGCATAGGCTCTCCTGGAGCGGTGGATCACGGGAAGTTGAAAGTGACTTTAATCTCCAGGCAATCGCCGCCGCCATCTGGTTCGGTGCACAGCACGATGATGGCGCGGGTGTTGGTGCCTTTCGGCAGGGTAAAGCCCAGGCCTTTGAGCAGATAGGCGACCTGGTTGGGTTCCAGCTTATCTGCGCCATTGCCGCAGCCGTTTGGGCCGGCTAAGAAGGGATAGTTGGTAGTTTCAGGGCCGGAGATGAAGGTGTTGGTAGATAGGTCTTTGATGGTGATGCTCGACCAGCGCAAGGTCTTGGTGCCAACGTTTTTAACCCAGAAGGTCAGGGTGGGAACGCCGCAGTCGTGCATATTGTTGAAGGCCACCTGGTAATCGACCACTTCCGGCGGCGGAGGCGGAGTGATGACGACCAGTTGGGCAGTGTTACCGGTCACTACGGTTGTCTCGCCCCACACCCAGCAGAATTGCCCGGGCTTGGCGGGGTTGGCGATGTACCACCAGGATGTGGCGCTATTGCGCCCGTGCACGGTGGAGGTCTGGCCTTTCAATAAATAGCCCAGGCGCGGGTAAAGCGGGCTGGGGCCGGAGCGGCAGTTGGTGTCGACGTTGGCAGTAATGGAGGGCAGACCAGGCTGAGGAAAGGTGAGCGTGGGTTCCAGGGTGAGGAAAGGCGGCGCCAGGGTCTGGGTGGGGTTGGGCAGGTTTTGCTGTTGGGGAAGGGTGGCGGTGGCTGGCTGTGCCGGGAATTGCGGGGTGCCGGCTTGTTCGGTCAGCAGAACACCCTGGGCGTCGAGGGTGAATTGGATGGAACTGGCCTGGATGGTCTCGGCGGCGGCGGTGTACAGGGTGTTTTGATCGATTTGGTTGGATTCGCCGATCGGCAGGTTGCAGGCCGAGAACAGGGCCAGGCCGAATAAGGTGATCCAGCTAACAAAACGGCGTGTGTTAACAGAAAACATGGCTACCTCTCTTCGTAATAAGAACCGATAATTTATGGATAGGAGAAGGTCACGCGTTGCTCGACACACACGCCGCCTTGGTTCATGTCTGTACACAGGATGATGAAGGCGCGCAGGCGCGTTCCCGATTTGATTTCCACGCTCTGGCGGATATAGGAGTAAGCGCGCGAGCGTCCAGGCAGTTCGCTCATAGTGGGCGCGCAGGCTCCGGCGCTGCTCATGAAGGGAGTATTCTGGTTTTCCGGACCGGCGACGACTTTTTCGGTTGCCAGGTCTTTGACCTGGATGTTCGCCCATACCAGGGTTTGGGTGCCGGTATTTTCAATGCGGAAGATGAATAATCTTGCGCTTCCACAGACGTTGACCTGGTCAAAGCTGGCGGTGAAAGAGGTGGTGATGGGGATGGGCGAGGGAGTGATGATTTCCAGGTTGGCGGTTTCGCCGATCACCTCGGTGGTTTGAGCCCATACCCAGCAAAACTCGCCATCGCGGGTGGGGTGCGTGATATACCACCAGGTGCTGGCGTCATTGCGCCCGTAGGCGGTGGCTTCCTGGTCTTTATTCAAGTAACCAACGATTTCATAGAGCGGTCCAGGGCCGGTGCGGCAGTTGGTCGCTTCCAGTCCGATGATCCTGAGCAAGACAAACCCGCTGGTCGAAATCGGGATGGGCGAGGGCGAGGCCAGGGGCGTCAGGCTGGGGATCAGGGTCGCCTCCGTCGCGGTGATTGGCGGCTCGCCGCTTGTCGGCGCCAGGGCGAACGTAGCTGTTGGCGCAGATGTAGGCGATGGGGGCGATGTTGGCGGTGGGGCTTGCTGGGTGCGCTCCTGGGACAAGGCTTGCAGCGTTTCAACGGCGGCGGTTTTCATGCCGTCGGGGTCGAGAACGCTGGGAGCTGGTCCAAAGATAGGAAAGTTGCATCCAGCCAACAGGGCCAGCCCGGCAAGCAAGCAGGCGAACGATTTCAAAAAACGATTGGGGGGGATCAGCATAGAGCACCTCGCTTGGGTGAACAAGTTCTTACCAACCATTTTGATTATAGCCTGGAAATAGGCAATATGTATAGAGGCGATATTCGATTGGATATTTTGTGCAAGTTATTCTTCTATCCGATAAATAAAAAACAGTATTGACATTTAATAAATAAAGTTCTATAATTATTCATAATAATCAAACTCAATATTGAATATATTAATTGGCGTTTGATCTAAGACGCTGACGGAGGTAAACGGATGGAAAATTGGGCAATCGAAGCGAAAGACCTGGTAAAAAAGTTCCCGCAGCGCGCCCCGAGCAATGGCAATGGCGCCCAGACCAAGAAAGCGCCGGCGCGCTGGTGGCCGTTTCGAAAACGCGAGCCGAAGCCGTTGTTTACAGCGGTGGATGGCGTGAGCTTGCAAATCGAGCGCGGCGAAATTTTCGGTTTGTTGGGGCCGAACGGGGCCGGAAAATCCACCACCATCCGCATGTTATGCACCTTGCTCGAACCGACCAGCGGCACGGCGATCATCAACGGATTCGACATCACCCGTCAGGCCACCCAGGTGCGCCAGAGCCTGGGGACGCTGCTGGCAGGCGAGCGCAGCATCTATTGGAAGTTGAGCGGGCGAGAGAACCTGGAATATTTCGCGACCTTGTACCATATTCCACCTGCCATCGCCAAAAAACGGGTCGAGGAATTGATCGAACGCATGGAACTCAAGGAGCGCGCCAACGAACTGGTTGAGAAATATTCCACCGGCATGCGCCAGCGCATCGCCATCAGCAAAGCCTTGCTGGCGCGCCCGCCGATCTTGCTGCTGGACGAGCCGACCCTGGGTCTTGACCCGCAGGCTGCCCGCAACTTACGGGAGTTGATCCTGGATCTGCAAAAAGAAGGTCACACCATCTTGCTGACCACGCACTACATGGAAGAGGCCGACCAGCTTTCCGATCGCATTGGAATCATCGACCAGGGCAAGATCATCGCCCTGGATACACCGGAGGGTTTGAAGCGCCGCATCGAGCAGCGCGAAATTGTGCGCCTGGAAGTGGCGGGTTGGTATGAAAAAATGGGCGAGCAAGTGCGCCAACTGCCGGGGATCGAAGACCTGACGGTGCGCAAGGTGGAGGGCGATGACCTGTGGGAAGTCAGCGTGCAATCGCTCAACCTGCGCCAATCCTTGCCAGCCCTGGTGGGTCTGGTCAACCATAACGGCAGCCACCTGGTGAACATGAATATCCAAAAACCCAGCCTGGAGGATGTCTTCATCCACCTGACTGGCAAGGCGCTACGCGATTAAGGAGGCTGGCATGACTGTGGAAACCCAAAGTCTTCCTGCTGGTTCGCTGGCGCGGCCGTCATTCTCCAGCGATTTGCGCGCTTTGTGGGCTGTGGCGTACCGGGAGTGGTTGTATGTGGTGCGTTATCCCACCTGGGCGCTTTCGCTGTTGGTGTGGCCGGTGATTTTTCCGCTGCTTTACCTGCTGACGGCGCGGGCGCTTTCGGGCGCCGATGGCAGCGGGCTGGCGCAGTTCCAGGCGAATACTGGGGTGGGTGATTATGTCGGTTACATTGTGGTAGGCACGACCATCTGGATGTGGCAAAATGTGGTGCTGTGGAATGTGGGCTTCTCACTGCGCGGCGAACAAATGCGCGGCACCCTCGAATCGAACTGGCTGATGCCAACCCGGCGCTTTACCTACTTGCTGGGCAGCAGCATTCCACACCTGCTTACCATGATGTTGTTCCTGGCGATTTCTGCCTTCGAATTTGCCGTGCTGTTCGGGGTGCGTTTCGAGGGCAGCCTGTGGCTGGCGATGTTGGTGGTTTTAGTCTCGATCCCTTCGGTATATGGACTGGGCTTTGCCTTTGCCAGCCTGGTGATCACCGCCCGGGAAGCCAACGCCTTTGTCTTTCTGGTGCGCGGCCTGGTGATGATCTTCTGCGGCATTACCTATCCGGTCAATTTGCTGCCCGCATGGATGCAGCCCATCGCGGCCTTTTTACCGCAAACCTATATCATCCGGGCGATGCGCTCGGCGGCGCTATCCACCGCAGGGCTGGAGGCGATTGTTCCGGATCTGCAAATCTTGCTGGTCTTTGGTTTGGCCTGGCTGGTGTTGGGATACGGCATGTTCCAATGGATGGAGCGCCGGGCGCGCAAGAGCGGCGCTATCGGACAATATTAGAAGGTGGACAAAATGGGAATCGTTGAATTCGAACTTTACTCGCCCAGCCTGGTCTCCAACGCCCGGGCGCTGGTTGCGATTGTGCGCAAAGACTGGAAGCATTACTGGCGTTATCCCCTGAACGCGGTTTCGTCGATCTTCCAACCCTTGATCTGGCTGACCCCGGTTTATTTTATGGGGCAAGCCTTCAGCCAGGATGGGCAGGCGCATGGTTTTGCGCAATACAGCGGCACGACCGATTATATGTCATTCATCCTGCTTGGGGCGATTCTGACCAGTTTCATCAATGCCGTATTTTGGGGCATGGGTTACGCCCTCAAGACGGACATGGATTCGGGCGTGCTAGAGTCGAACTGGCTGACTCCGTCGCCGCGCATGTTGATCTTGTTCGGGCGTTCCTTGACCAACCTGGCGGTCACGGCGGTCACTTCGCTGACGATGCTGGCGCTGGCGGCGCTGCTGTTCGGCTTTCGCGTGAGCGGCAGCCTGCTGCAGGCTTTCGTTCCGATTATCCCGATGTTGGTGGGGCTGTACGGCTTTGGGTTTGCCTTTGCAGCGTTGGTGCTGGTGATGCGAGAAGCCAACACGATGGTGGATGTCAGCAGTTTCCTGGTGCAGATTTTCTCCGGCTCGAATTTCCCGGTCACTGCGCTTCCGAAGTGGCTGCTGCCGGTTTCGCTGGCGTTACCGCTCACGTATGGCATGGATGCGCTGCGCGCCAGTTTGCTGGGCACGACGCCGCTTTTGCCGCTGCATTGGGAGATTGTTTTGCTGCTGGTGTTTATGGTCGCCATGCTGTGGCTGGGGACGTGGGCTTTCCGCTCGCTGGAGCGGCGCGTGCGGCGCTGGGGGACGCTGGGGCAGCATTAGAGGATCAGTACGGGCCTTTCAGCGCTGCTATTCGTGACAAAATACACATGACAAATCTGCAATAGTTTGTCAGAATCGGGGGGTATCTTAGAGTATTGGATTGAATAGGAGATGCTGATGACTGAAAATGATTTACAACCTGCGCCGGCTGCTGCGGCGACCGCTCGATCAAAGAGCGGCCCGCGCGGCCGGGTGATTGTGTTTGGTTCGTGGTGCAAAGGCTGCCGGCTGTGCGTCGATTTTTGCCCGAAACACGTGTTGGCGTTGGATGAGAACGACCACCCGTACCCGGCTAACCCGGAGGCGTGCAACGCCTGCCGCTGGTGCGAGACACACTGCCCGGACCTGGCGATTGTCGTCAAGCCCGTGCAGTAAACAAGGAGCCCCACTTGACTCTCAAACTGATGCAAGGCAACGAAGCGGTGGCGATGGGCGCGCTGGCGGCGGGCTGCCGTTTTTATGCCGGTTACCCGATTACCCCCTCGACGGAGATCGCCGAGGTGTTGTCGCGCCAACTGCCCAAGCTGGGCGGCAAGTTCATTCAAATGGAAGATGAAATCGCCAGTATGGCGGCGATTATTGGCGCTTCGATTGGCGGCCTGAAATCGATGACGGCCACCAGCGGGCCTGGATTTTCGCTGATGCAAGAAAACCTGGGTTATGCGGTCATGACCGAGACGCCGTGCGTGGTGGCGAATGTGCAGCGCCTGGGTCCGAGCACCGGGCAGCCGACCAGCGCCTCGCAAGGCGATGTGATGCAGGCGCGCTGGGGCACGCATGGCGATCACCCGATCATCGCCCTCAGCCCGACCTCGGTGCCGCAAGCTTTCGATCTGACGGTGACGGCGTTCAATTTTTCGGAAAAATACCGCACCCCGGTCATTTTGCTGCTAGATGAAGTGATCGGCCATATGCGCGAGCGTTTCGACATGCCCGATTTCGAGAATGTGCAGCGCGTCGAACGCCTGGGGGTGAACGTGCCGCCGGAGTGGTATAAGCCGTACGGTGATTCGGTCAGCGATGTACCGCCGATGGCGAATTTTGGCGATGGCTACCGCTACCACGTCACCGGGCTGTTTCACGACCCGATGGGCTATCCCACCCAGCGCCTGGATGAGATCGAGGCCTGGATCCAGCGCGTCAACCGTAAAATCGAGCGCAACCTGGACGAAATTATCCTGACCGAGGCGGATGGACTGGAGGGGGCGCAGACGGTGGTGGTGGCTTACGGGGCGACGGTGCGCAGCGCGCGCCACGCCGTCAAGCTCGCCCGGCAGCGGCGACACAAGGTGGGGTTGCTATCCTTGCTGACGATCTGGCCTTTTGCCGAGGCGGAAGTGGCGCGCCTGGCGCAGAACTGCCGGCGCATCGTCGTGCCCGAGATGAACCTGGGACAGCTGGCGTTGGAAGTGGAGCGCGTGGCCGGGCGCAGCAAGGTGCGGCGGGTGAACCTGGCCAACGGGGAGATGATCCACCCGCAGATGATTTTAGAAGCGATCGAGGCGCATTAGCATGTCACGTTTAGAACAGCACTCTGCATACAACTATTTACGGCATACCAAAAAATTCCCCAATGTGTGGTGCGCCGGCTGCGGGATTGGAATTGTAATGGGCGCCCTGATCCGCGCCATCGACCATCTCGAACTGGACCAGAACGATGTCGCCCTGGTTTCCGGGATCGGCTGCACGGGGCGTATGCCGGTTTATATGGATTTCAACACCATGCACACCACCCACGGGCGCGCCCTGGCTTTTGCGACCGGCTTGAAACTGGCCCAGCCGCGCTTGAAGGTGATTGTGATTATGGGCGACGGCGATGCCCTGGCGATCGGCGGCAATCATTTCTTGCACGCCGCCCGCCGCAACATGGATTTGACAGCCATCGTGGTGAACAACGCCATCTACGGCATGACCGGCGGGCAGTACAGCCCGACTACACCGATCGATCTGCGGGCGACGACCGCGCCGTATGGCAATGTCGAGCCGCCCATCCCGGTGGGCGAACTGGCAATTGCAGCGGGGGCGGCCTTTGTGGCGCGCGGCACGGTTTACCACGCCGTCGAACTCGACCGCCTGATCGCCCAGGCTATTCAGAAAGAGGGCTTTAGCCTGGTAGAGGCGGTCAGCTACTGCCACACCACCCTGGGGCGCATCAATAAACTGGGCACGGCGGGGGATATGATGAACACCATCAAGAACAACAGCGTGACCCTGAGTGCAGCAGAGAAAATGTCTGAGGAAGATCGCCAGGCGAAAATCGTGCGCGGCGTGCTGCGAGATGTCGAGCGGCCAGGCTATTTGCGATTGTACGACCAGGTGATCGAACGCGCCATCGCCCAGGAGGCCAGCCATGCCGGATAAAAATGCTTCGGGCAATGCATCAAAATTGACGGATACCGGGCGGATAGAGATTCGCCTGGCTGGCGAGGGCGGGCAGGGCATGATCCTGGCCGGGATCATCCTGGCCGAAGCGGCGGCGATTTACGATGGCAAAAACGCTGTGCAAACCCAATCGTACGGCCCGGAAGCGCGCGGCGGGGCCAGCAAAGCCGAAGTGGTAATTGGCGAAGGGCAGCTGGATTATCCGGAAGTGTTGAACGCCGACGCCCTGGTGGCGTTGAGCCAGGAAGCGTGCGATCGCTACGCTTCCAATCTAAAGCGCGGTGGTTTGCTGATTGTGGACGCCGAAAAAGTAACCCGCCTGCCGGTCAGCCACGCCGTCAAGGTTCCGGTGGCCGACCTGGCTTTGCAAGCCACCGGCAAGGCGATTACCGCCAACGTGGTGGCTTTGGGCGTGCTGGTCGGCCTGACCGGCGTGGTATCGCGGCAGGCGATTGAAAAAGCGGTGCTGGGGCGCGCCCCGAAAGGCACCGAAGAGATCAACCGGGCGGCCTTGAAGGCAGGGTTGGATTCCGCTGGCGCTGAGCTGCACCTGTAAAGGGGCTTCCAGCGCCAGCGAAGATTCGAAAAGCGCCAACAGTTCCTGGTTGTGATCGTCGGCGGCGATGCGGTTGATCGAAAGCTTACTGCACTCCCGGCAGCGGTGGATGAGCATCAGCTCGCCGCCGTTGGCGGGGGTGTATTTTTTTCGGCCATGTTTCAACGCCAGGCCGAGCGGCTGCATAGGCGCTTTGCAGGCCGACAGGCGGTCGCCAGGTTTGTGCAGATCCAGGCAGCGCGACCACAGGCAGAAGGGGCAGTGGTTGCGGTTGTGAACCCCGGAGAGTTCAGAGCTGGCCGAGACCAGCCGCCCGCAGTGCAGGCAGCGAAAGTCGCCGCTGGTGCGGGCGTAGGCGCTGGCCTGGCCATAGCGTTGGCGTGACTGAGAGAAGCCGGTGTTCATGCCTCCTCCATCAAGCGCATATAGCTGCGGTAGCGCAACGGGCTGATGCGCCCCTCGAGCACCGCCTGGCGAATGGCGCAGCCGGGTTCGCTGTCGTGGCGGCAGTCCAGCCCAAAGCGGCAGCGACCGAGCAGCAGGCGCATTTCGGGGAAGTGCTCGGCCAGGTCGAAGGCTTCCAGACCCCACAGGCCGAACTCGCGCACACCTGGGGTGTCGATAATGGCGCCGCCGCCGTCCAGGGGGAACATTTCCTGGTTGGTGGTGGTGTGTTTGCCTTTGCCGGTGGCCTGGCTGACCTGGTTGACGCGCAGGCCCAGCCCGGGTTGTAAGGCATTCAGCAAGGAGGTCTTGCCCACGCCCGACTTGCCGAGCAGCACGGAGAGCTTGCCTTGCAGGGCTGCCCGTATTTGCTCGACGCCCAGCCCGCTGGCGGCGCTGGTGAGAATCACGGGGTAACCGGCCTGGCGATAGACAGCGATGTCCTGCGACAGGCTGCTTTCGATCTGCCCGGTACGATCCAGCGCCAGGTCCAGCTTGGTGATGCACACCAGCGCCGGGATGGCGGCTGCTTCGCAGGCCACCAGGTAGCGGTCGAGCAAGCCCCATTTGGGGGTAGGCTGGGCGGCGGCGAAGACCACCACGGCCTGGTCGAGATTAGCGGCGATGACCTGCTC
>JAGUYW010000071.1 GCA_020061105.1 Anaerolineales bacterium
AAAGGGCTCGCCAAAGCTGCTCAACAAGCCGGCGTAATCCACCGCCGGGTCGCCTAAACCGGCGCTGCTGAAATCGATCACTCCGCTCAGTCGCTGACTGCGCCGGTCGTACAGCAGGTTGGTTGCGCCGAAGTCGCCATGCCGCAGCACAGGGGAAACAGCGAAGTTGTCCACCTGATCCAGAAAAGTTTCAAAATGGCTGGCAGCCCACTGGCGCGCTTCCGGGCGCATGAAGTCGAACAATTTTTCTCGCACCTGCTCGTACATCGCCTGGTATTCCTGGCGTGTTTCATAAACCGGCAACCATAAACGCTCCGCCTCGCCTACCGGCGCAGCCTGCAAGGCTCGTAGGAAATCTGTGATCTGTCTCGCCAGAGCCGCCAACGTTCCATCGCCAGTAATTTTAGAAAAAGCCTCCTGCTCCAACGGCTCGCCCGGCAGGAAGCGGTAGCCTACAAAAGCCTGGCCTACCGGCTGCCCATTCAGGTGAATGATTTCCGGCTGGGGGACCGGAACAGGCAGCCCGCCGCCGTAACGCAGCAGGATGTCTGTTTCGATTTTCAATTTCTCGATTAGATGAGCGTACTTCGGAAAGCGAAAGACCCATTGGTCATGGACGATCAGGATAACGTTGTTCTGCCCAGCGCTGTTCAGGCGCGCCGCCGTTGTCTGCAGCCCGGGCAGCGCCTTTTTAACGACCTTTATATACGAAGACTCATCCAGCGCGTTTCCCATCGCATCAGCCACTCGTGTAGCCCAGCAAACGCTGTATCTGTTTCAATTCAGGGTAAGTATAATGGTCGTTGCAGATTTCAGCGCCCCAGGAAGATTCATCGCGTAAGTCGAGCCACTGCACAGCCGCGATTCCGTAGATCGCCGCCACATGTTTCTCAGGTTCGTAGCCCGGCTGGGCTTCGCCGCTCAGGATGCCGCAACGGTAAGTTCTACGCGCAACCGGTCCAGATGGTCCCGGCGATTCCATCAATAAGCCTTCAACCTGCACTTCCAGGCCGGTTTCCTCCCGCATCTCGCGCTGCACACACTGCAATTCGTCTTCCCCTTGCTCTTGCCCGCCGCCCGGCAGCAGCCAGTAACTGCGCCCGGCGTGCTCGCGGTGCTGAATTAAGAGAATGGAATGATCACGTAGAATAGCACCCTGGCAACGCATATCGATTCACCTTTGGGTAGCAAAAGGGCTGACCTGAGCAGAAAAGTTGTCGGTTTTGTCCATGGTGGAAGCTTCTTTGATAGCTTGCGCCCAGGAAAATTCTGGGCGCAAGTTATCCGGGCGGAGCAACGCCACCCAAGAGGTTTCAATCCTATCAGATCGCGTAAATTACATCAATCTGTCCGGCGTTAAGCTAGGCTGCGGCTTCGCTGCTCTCGCCTGTTTCCGGCTCATCTGTGACAGCCTTCTTCACCGAGGCGACGGCACTCTCAAAGCGGGTTTTCTGCTCTTCGAGCACCACCTGGCCGCGCTGCTGCAGTTCTTCGGCGCGCTGGCGAGTCATCTCTGCCAGTTCTCCCGAGCGGGAGCGCAGTTCTTCGATGGCGGCATCGGCCTGCAGACGGGCTTCATCCAGGGCTTTCTCAGCGAGCGCACGGGCGTCCTGGCTGTATTCCACAGCCTTGTCTTTCAATTCAATGCTCTTTTCCTTAATCAACTCGCGAGTTTCCTCGCCGGACTGCGGCGCAGTCAACATCGCAACCGCCGCCCCCACCAATCCGCCGACCAATAGGCCGGTCAAAAAGGAACCAAATTCATCATTACTTGCCATTGTTTACTCTCCTTCTGTAGGTTTGGGTGTAGTAGTCTTCTTCGGTTTTTTCGCCAACCCGATCACCTGCAGCAATTGGGTGAACCCAGCCATATATTCGTTCAGCTTGATGACCGGCTCGACCAGGTTATCTCCCAGGAAAGCTGTTGTGCCGCGCAGGTGGCTGACCGTCTCGTTGGTCGAATCCAGGATCGGCTTGATCTCGTTTTGCAACAGGTTGATCAGCCGCGCGATCTGCACCATCAAGATCACCAGCGTGAATCCCATCAGCAGAGAGATAAGCGCCATGAAGATGATGAAGACGTCACGAATGCGCGAAACGTTATCCAGGGAGGTGGTGAACAAGAAGACCAGGCCGCCGATGATCAGCGCCAGGAGAACGATCCCGGCGATCACAGCGATGATGATCGTCTTGCGTTGTTCGGGGGTCATCGATTTCGATTCGCCAGCTGGCGCAGGCAGGGGCGCGGGCGCTGGCAGGTTATTGGTTGGCAAGTTTTCTTTATCCATAATTTTATTATACCCTGTCCTGTCGAAATTTAATCACTCACATTGCATAAAAAATAAATTGCACGCTGCCATACTTGCGCTGGTCGAACTCCGCCAGGTTTTGCAAGGGGGCAGAATGGTATTCGACAGGGTGAATCTGTACGATCACCCAGGCCTCCGGCGCCAGCCAGGCGCTGTGCTGGTCCAGTTTAAGTAGCGCTTCCATCCAGGCGCCTTTATACTGCGGTGGGGCGATGAAGGCGAAGTCAAACTGGCGGTCAGGTGGGCGCTCGAGCAAGGCGAAAGAATCCATGCGCAAGACTTCTGCGGCCTCCTGAAAACCGGTGGTTTCCAAATTGGCGCGCACCGTATCAATCGCCAGGCGGTTATGATCCACAAAGCGGGCGAAGCCCGCCCCACGGCTGAGAGCTTCGATGCCCACTGCGCCGGTGCCGGCGAACAGATCCAGGAAGCTGGTCCCAGGCAGTTCAGGCGCCAGGATATTGAACAGCGCTTCCTTGCCGCGATCGGTTATTGGGCGTGTGGAATCGCCAGGAACAGAGCGCAGCCGCCGCCCACGCGCCTTGCCAGCAATTACTCGCAGTGATCCAGCCATCTACGTTACCTCTCACTCCACGCACTGGCGGGCTGCCAGCAGGTTGCCATACGGGGCGTGAGTCGGAGTGACGCAGCCCGTGCCCAGGATAAAACGCCGCCCGTCCACCGCCTCGATCGCCTGGCGCCCTTCAGAGATCACCATCTCGGGCGTCCCCAACACCATCGTACGCTCGCGCTGCAAGCCGCCGCACAGCGCCATCTTCGTGCGTCCGCGGGCTTCCTTCAGGCTTGGAAAGGTATCGCGGTCGTGCCAGTTAATGATCTGCAGTGGGTAACGCTGTACCGCATCGAACATGACCTGCTCGCCGTGCAAATGCAGCATGTTCAACCACAAGCCGGCAGCTGGCTCGAGCGCTAAAAGATCATACACGGCTACAAAATCGCGAAACTCAGCTTCGGTCAACAAACCATACTGAGCATGCTGAACGGCGTAGAACACCCCCGCCAGGCCAAGCGGCAAACAGGCCTCGATAAAGCGCCGTGTGCCTTCGGCGATGATCTTTAAGCCAGCATGAACAGCCTGCGGGTATTTGCGCAGGTGCGCCAGCAGCAGCGCACCCCCCACCAGGTTCTTAGCCTGCGCCATGGGACTGAAAATAGTTTGCAAAACCGGGGTCTCGGGGCCTAATTCTTTGACCAGCATCTCCAGGCTGCGCAGCTGCGCCCCCAGGTGACCTTGATGCGGGTCGAGCATGGGCAGCTTTTCCCAATCTTCCGGGTGAAAGATGACCCGCCGGGTGTAATCGCGCGTCCCCTCGGTCGCTCCACGCCATTCATCGTCCACGCCCCAGTCTTTCAGGCAGAAGGAAGAAGCCGGGGTCAGTTTGACCAGGTCGAAATCGAAGGTGCGCTGGAATGCCAGCGCAGCCTTCGCCAATCCTTCGGGAGTCTGATCGTCGACCGGAAAATGCCGCCACAAGGCCACTGGCGGGCGATCGAGCGGGCCATCTGCCAGGCAGGCTTCCAGGCGCTGGCGGTGAGTCAGGGTGGTGTTCGGCATGGGTAATCCTTTCGGTTGTACAGGGAAACAATGCTCTGTTATATTATATCAAAACAAGCGCCTACAAACCAAAGGCTGCCCAGGAAAACCCGGACAGCCTTTGTACCTGCGAAAGCTGCGCTTTATTCTTTATTTTGATTTCACCAACCGCCGGTGCATGTGATTGGCGCTGCCCACCGTAATCGTGATGCTAAAACTGCCTTGCTTGCGGTCTTTGTCATAGGCTGTGGCCGTAATGGTATGCACGCCATCACTTAAAACTACGCCAAATAAACCGCCAGCGCCGATCTCCCCTTCCAGGGACGATGTCCATTTCAGCGTTTCGGTAAGGTCATTGCCCTCATCATCCCAGGCAGAGCCCATGAAGGTGATGAAAAAACCGGACTGGAAATGGTCGCCTTCGGCAGGGCTGACGATATTGACAGTGGGGAAGTGGATAGGTGAGGTTTGTCGGGCGTTGAAATTGGACAAATCGAGCAAGGGCTCTAAAATGCCATCGCCTGAATCGTCCCACCAGTCGAAGTTGCCAGATTGGATCACCTGGTTGTATAAATCATAAACATCTGCGGCGCTGTTCGGTTTGTTCAGGCTGGCCAGCAGCGCCAAAGCGCCGGCGACATGCGGGCTGGCCATGGATGTGCCGCTGGCTGTGCCATATCCGGCGCCCATCTCGAGCGGAATGGTCGAATAAATGCACACACCTGGAGCGGCAATCTCAACCGCCGCGCCCCAATTGCTGAAATCCGCCAGGGTGTCATCCTGGTCGGCAGTGCAGGTTGGGTTGCCCAGGGCGCCCGGCAGCCCATCAAAATCCGCCAGGGCGCTGACCGTAATCACATTGTCGTAAGCAGCCGGGTAGAAATCGCCTGCATCTGCGGCGGCATTTCCTGCCGAGACCGCAAAGGCTACCCCCAGGTTAACTGCACCCATGACTGCATCGTACTCCGCCTGGTTGAAAACGCTCCCTCCCAGGCTCATATTGGCCACTTCGATGATATCGGCCTGCCCCGCTACCCAGTCAATACCGGCGATGATCCACGAGTCGAAGCACAAAGGCCGCGACCCGCTGCATACCTTGACCGACCAGATGCGCGCTCCCGGCGCTACGCCCACCACACCAAAGTCATTGTCCAGAGCTGCGATCGTCCCGGCGACATGCGTGCCATGGAAGTAATCGTCATCGCCCCCCGGGGTACAGCTGGTCTTATAAGGCCAACCGCCGCTGCAATTCACGCCGCCCACCACGTTCAGATCGGGGTGCTGGAAGTCGACTCCAGTATCGATCACCGCCACATCCACATCGACACGCTGGTCGTCCAGGCCATCAATGCCGAGATTGGGGTTGGTATCGGCAAAAACGCGCCAGATACCGGTGGGGATCATCTGCTCGGTAGCATCCTGAACCGTATTCAAGGGCACATCCAGGACGTGTACTCGATCAGGGAGCACATACGCCACGCGCCGGTCACGCTCCAAAGCCCCCAGGCGCCCGGCAGAAACCATCGCTGACATGCCCTTTAACGCATGCTGGTAAATAAAACCAGGCTGCAAACCATAAGCCTGGGTCAGCACCGGCGCAGCTTCATTGACGTCGATATCAGGATGGAAAACGATGATCACCGGCTCAGAGTTTTGAGCCGTTTGAGCCAATTGTGGCGGATTGATGCCCATGGCGCCGGTCATCACCAGCACCATTAAAAGCCGTCCGAAGAATTGAAGGCTCAGATCCATCGTCTCCTCCTGACACGCCGGACATCCCCCCGGCATTGCCTCCCCAATAAAAAATGGCGCGCCGCACGATTCATCGTGCGATGCGCCATCCTCCTAGAAAATATATTGATTGAAAACGAACTATCGCAATTTACTTAACGGAGATTTCGCTAAAATGATACGGCTAATGTTTATAAAAACCGGATACCCCCCTCTATTCCAGGTATTCCCCTGGTTTATCGAGATGCTTTTCCAGGATGCTCTGAATTTCATCTTCCTCGCTCTGCTGGTTTTG